>JBDTXY010000368.1:0-3509 GCA_040005945.1 Acidobacteriota bacterium | reverse complement strand
GGCATCGGCGACTGGGCGCCACGCACGGAACGCCAGATGATCTCGTTGAGCTCGAAGTCCGGGGCGCGGTCCGCCTCCTCGAGATCCATCGCGAGCGAGGCCTCAGCGCCGAAGGCGCTCGCGTCGTTCTTCTCCCCGGTGGAGGCTTGCGCCGGTCGGGCCGTGAACGTCTTCGAATCGGGTCTCTCCTGAAAGGCTCCATACATCGGCGTGGCGGCCGCGTCGTACTGGCTCATGGGAGCGAGCCCCAGGATGAGCTCGATCGTCCGGAGCATTCCCGAGGTGGTGTAAAGGGTGGAGTCCACGGCTGCTCGCCGGGCCCACGGGCTTGCGACCAGGGCCACCGAACGGTGCGCGTCGACGTGGTCCGGCCCGTTCTGCGCGTCGTCCTCGAGCACGAAAATGGCCGACTCCTTCCAGTACCGGCTTTTCGAGATGGCCTCGACGATCCGGCCGAGGGCCGCGTCGTTTTCCGCGATCATCGCGGTCGGCGTGGGGTAGCCGGGGCGGGTGCCGGCCGTGTGGTCGTTGCCGAGCCGGAGGATCGAGAGACGCGGCAGATTTCCGTCGATCTCGAACTGCCGGAACTCGCGCAGCCAGACGTCGACACGCCGCCCGTCCGGAATGGAGAGGTCGTACGGGGGGTAGTCGGGACAGATCCGTCCGGCAAGCCCGGGAACGGAGCCTCCGTACGGCGGCTCACCCGCAGAGTCCGCCTCCGACTCCTGGTGCGGCACCGCAAACTCGCCGTAGCTGCGAACCGAAACGCCGGCGCGCCGGCAGGCGTCCCAGATGTACCCCTCCGATGGCGCGGTGATGTTGCCGTAGGGATTGCGATTCGGGCCGCCGCCTTCCGAAAGGTACTTCCCTTCGTGGCGGCCGTAGAACTGCGGCCACAGCTTCTCGGTCGTGTCGGTCGCATAGGCCGCCGTCGAGAAGGAGTGGCCGTCGTAGCTGACTTCCGCGTCCACGTAGAAGTTGTCCAGGAGCACGAATTCGCGTGCGAGCGCGTGGGCGTTGGGTGTGATCGCGTCGCCGAAGAGGCACAGGCTCGGATCGCCGTTGCCCGCCTTCTCGTCCCCGAGAATCTGGTCATAGGTTCGGTTCTCCCGGATGATGTAGAAGACGTGGCGAATCGGCGACTCCGCCCCGACGCGCCCCGGAATCGGTGAGGACCTCGGGGCGCGAGCCGGTGCGAGCCGGTGGGAATCGCGGTAGGTGTTGAGGCGGTAGACGGTCCGCGTGTATCGCGCCAACGTTTGAGGGTCGGGCACGGGAAGCACCGAGAGGGAACCGGTGAGAAGTCCGCCGATGTACTGGGTCTCCCGGCTCACCCCCGGCCGCGGGCCACGCGGGTTTGCCTGCGAGGCGAGCCCCTTGCCGGACAGGACGAAGAGGCGCTGGCCCTTGCGACCGAATGCGACGCCGGTGGGATACCAGCCCGTGGGAATGAATCCCTCGACACGGCTGTGCCCCTCTTCCACGTTGGCGAGCGCAACGGTGTTGTTGTCGGCGTTGGCGACGAGCAGCCGGCGGCCGTCGCCGGATAGGGCCAGGGCGTTCGGCGTGGAACCGGGAGGCGCTCCGGGGACCAGCGAGATCACGATCTGCTCTGCGGCGCGGCGCGTCGCCGTGTCGAGGACCCATACGGCATTGGTGTTGGCGCACGCGACGAAGAGGCGCCTGCCGTCCGGCGATTCGACGAGCGCGCTCGGGTGCTCGCCGGTCGCGATTTCACCGCGCGATTCGAGCGTCTCCGGGTCGAAGAGAATGACTTTCGAGCCTCCCCAGAGTGAGACATAGAGAGTCCGGCCATCCCGTGAGACGAGGCACGTGTACGGCTCCGCTGCGAGGGGCACGGTTCGGACGGGACGGCCCTCTTCGAGGTCCACAGAGGAAAGCGTCTGCCCGAGCGGATCGACGGCGTAGAGCCTGCGGCCATCCGGATGGACCGAGAGCCCGCCGACGAATGTCCCTTCTCTTGCCTCTCCGAGGGAAATCGTGACTCCCCTTTTCAGGGCACCGTTCTCCCAGAGCAGCTCGTAGACCGCGTTCGCAGCGGATCCCGAGCAGTAGAGCCGCCGCCCGTCGGGATGCCAAGCGAGGCCCAGCCACGCGCTGTCCAGAGCCACCCGTTGGGTGACGACCAGGCGCTCGAGATCCACGACCGTGAGCGTCGGCTTCGCGTAGCCGTTGTTGGCGACGATCAGGAAGCGACCATCCGAGGACTCGACCAGCGCGAGAGGAAGGTCGCCGACCGAGATGTGTTTCCCGGCGGGCGCGATCCTCCAGCCGTTTGGCAAGAGAGTCTCGCCGTTGGCGGGACCTGGCCGGCGCGGGGCCGGGGCTCGCGCGGCGGTCGTCGCCGCCACGGCGGCGGACAGAAGGGCGGCGGCAGCCCAGAGAATCCTCATCATCCGTTGCAGCTTGTATCGTAAACGCGAAGAGGCGGCGAAGCCGGCCTTTCGGGCCGAGTGATAGGCTCGATGTCTGATTCCCTCCGACGGACCGAATCCACGAAACACACGAGCGCCCGTCGCCGGTATCGGCAAAGAAAGCGGGTCGCGTTATGGAACACGCGTTGAGAGACTGGAAGTGTCAGAAGTGTGCTCAATCCAACAGGACCGTCGTGGCGCTGGATGGCACGGCCAAGTGCCCGCAATGCGGGACGGTGCTGGCCATCCAACGGAATCGAGACTACCTGGGGGCATTTTCGTCCCTTCACCCCGAGCTGCTCACCTGGAACGAGGGACGCTGGCTATAGATCGGTCAGTCGTGCTCGCGGCTGCCCCCGGATCCGCCCTGCTGCCGGCCGGCGCCTGAACCTCCGCGCTTGTCCGGCTTGGCGCGCGGCGCCGGCGGATACGCGGGTCGCTCTTGCCGTTTCGGATTCTTGGACGCGCGGCGCGCGCTCTGCGGCTGACCGGGTTTCCGGCTCTTCTTCTCGCCCCGCGTGCTTTTCTGGTTGGACATCAAAGCCTCCTGCAATCCTTCGATCTTCTCGCGCAGCGTCGCTGCCTGCGCGATCTTACTTGCCATGCAAGCGTCGGCGCTTCCCCGTCGGTACCCGATATCACCCGCCCTGCGCTCAGAACGTCGGCGGCGGCGGATGGTCGGGGCAGCTCTCGCATGGCTTCCTGAAGAATCCGGAGTCTGTGCAGCCCGGAGGCCTGCATCGCACGACGACCGCGAAGGACCAAGTCTTCGGCCGGATCGAAGCGGTCGAGAAGGACCTCGACCTGCTCCTGACCAAACACGTTTCGCCGGAGCACGGACCGCAACCGCTCGTCCGAATCTGGGGCTTCACCGCCGGCTACTCGAGGGACTTCGCTCTGCTTCCGGGTCTGGACACGCGCGTGGGAGCCGACGTAACGATGTATGCGTTTCCGTCCTCACTCGATCCGGTCTACGGCTCCACTCCGGTCTCCGTGCACGGCTTCCTCCGTTTCCGCTGGGGACGGCACGACATGCATGGCATGGACGCAGGATCAATGCATCACATGCACTAG
>JBDTXY010000367.1:0-3512 GCA_040005945.1 Acidobacteriota bacterium | reverse complement strand
TCAAGGCGCTGGAACTGGACAGCTCGAATGCTGAAGCCCGCAGTATGCTGGCCGTCATCCTGTTTTTCTACGATTGGGACCCTGCGGCCTCGGAGGAGGAGTTCCGTCGTGCGCTTCAGGTGAACCCGAACTCGATGGATGCCCACAACCTTTACGCGTCGACCCTCTGCGCGTCGAAGCGATGGGACGATGGCCTCGTCGAGGCGGAGCGCGCCATCGCCCTGGATCCCCTGTCCGCGTACCCGAGCTGGACGCGCGAGGCGTGCCTTTGCCTGGCCCGCCGCTACGATGAGGTCCTCGCGCAGCACAAGAAGACGGAAGAGCTCGACCCCAATTTCTTTTCTTTGGACTCGTGGGCCGGCATCGCCTATCGGGAGAAGAAGATGTACGTCGAGGCGGCGGCGGAATATGAGCATGTCCGGCAGGTGAACGGAGGTCCCGTCGCCGGGCTGGCGGTCACGTACGCGCAGATGGGGAGAACCACGGAAGCCCGGAAGATCCTCCAGGAGTTCCTGGAGCTGGCGGGGCGGCGATACGTGTCGCCCGATCAGGTGGCGATGATCTACGCCAGCCTCGGCGAGAAGGACCAGGCCTTCGCCTGGCTGGACAAGGCGTATGAAGCCCGATCGGGTATGGCCACCTTGTTAATCACCCCCGCCTACGATCCGCTCCGCGCCGACCCGCGGTTTACCGCGTTGCTGAAGAAGATGGGGCTCCCGAAGTAGAGGAGCCCACGAACTCTTCGAGGGCCACCCCGTTGTCCACAGCAAGCATCTCCGCCGCCTTTTCGCCGATCATGATCGACGCCGCATTCGTGTTGCCGCTGACCACGTTGGGCATGACGCTCGCATCCGCAACGCGAAGCCTCTCGACCCCGACCACCCGGAGTCGCGGGTCGACGACGCTGCCGATCCGGCAGGTGGACGTCAGGTGGTAGACAGTCAACGAAAAGTGCAGCGCGAGGTCCTCGAGTAGGGCGTCGCTCGGGGTGGCGCCCGCCTCGTGCCCGTGCTTCTCGGCCAGGAAGGGCGGGACCAGCAGGGGACCAATTTTTCGGTGCGCCGGCCAGTGTGCCACGACGTCCATGACCCGGCGAAGCACCGCGATCATCACCTTCATGTCGTGGGGGTCGCCGAAGTAGTTCATGCGGATGCTCGGGTGCCCGGTGGGCTCGGTACTGTCGAGGATGATCTCGCCCTCGCTGTGGGGCAGCACCGGATTTGCCAGCACGATCATGTTCTCCGCGTCAGGGGCCAGCCGCTTGGACGCATCGTCGAAGTACCGTTTCGTGTCCACGTTCAGGCATCCCTGCCACAACTCGGCGTTGTAGCCACAGGGCACAAAACCGATTTGCGCGTCATGACTGTGGTGGTCGCCGAGGCCGGTCGAGAACCAAGCACACGCATCGTACAAGGAGGAAGACACGAGGCTGCGACCGGTTGTCGCCCACTCGGTGATTCGCCGTTCGGCTTCCTCCTTCAGGGCCTGGAGATCCGCTGGCATGTTCGCATCGTCCCGGGGATCGGCCGGCAGGGGTCCTGCGGGATGGCGCAGAGCAGCGGGTCCCAGGGAGAGGCCGATCTCGCCCATCGATACACCGACGCCAGGTGCGGAGAAGAACAGCGGCACCTGCACGTGGTCCTGCAGGTGCTTGCCGACGTGCGGCGAATCGACGTGACACGGGACGCCGGCGGTCTCGAGATCGCGCCGTGGCCCGATGCCTGACAGCAGGAGCACGTGGGGCGAGCCGACCGCGCCCGCGCTCAACACGACTTCCCTGGCGGCGATGGCGACGGCGGTCTCGCCGGTGGCCGTGCGGTACTCGACACCCTTGGCCACCATCTGTCCCGGCGATCCCTCGAGGATGACGCGCGTCGCCTGCGCCCCGGTGATGATCTCGAGGTTCGGCCGGCGCTCCGCCGCGCCCTCGAGGAACGCGTGATAGGTGCTCGACCGCTTGCCCTCCCGTGTGGTGGTTTGCAGGAGCGACACGACGCCGGCGGCGCCGCCGCGATCCCGTCCGTTGTAGTCGCCTCGCGGGATGCCGGCCGCGACGGCCGCGTCCACGAACTCCCTCGCGCCCGGGAGCACCGGCGAACGCACGGAGACGCCAAGGGCGCCGCCGGTGTTGTGCGCGTCGGCGTCGATGGAGATCTCCTCGCTCGGAACGAGCCCCTCGCTCTTTTTGAAGTAAGGCAGCACGTCACGGTAGCTCCATCCCGTGGCGCCCGCCTCCGCCCAGGCATCGAAGTCCGCCGGGTGCCCCCGCACGTAAGCCATGTAGTTGAGGCCCGACGAGCCTCCAAGCATCTTGCCCCGCGGCACAGGTACTCGCCGCCCTTCGAGCCCGAGGCCGCACTTCCCGGCGTCTGCGGTGTACATCCAGTCGGTGGCCGGGTTCTTCTGCATGGCCGCGCACGCCACGGGCATCAGCTCCGCCTCCGGCGGCCGCTCCCCGGCTTCGAGAAGCGCGACGCGGCACGCCGGGTCTTCCGAGAGTCGAGCCGCGATGACCGCTCCGGCGGATCCGGCACCCACAACGACGAAATCGAAGATCTTGGGCACGGTGGACCGACACCCTACTCTGCGCGCCAGACGACGCGCAAGGCAGAAGGAGGCCTTTCCGGATCAGCTCACCCCCGGGACCGGCCCGAGAGTCCGGTCCAGCCAGTCGAGGATCTCCTTGATGACCGGCTGGAGCCGCGGCGCGACGTGCCCGCCCTCGAAGATGACGTGCTTCTTGTCCTTCTCCGGCGTCCCGAGCATCCGGAAGAGCGGAAGCTGCGCGGTTTCGACCGGGTGCTGGAAGTCGTAGCGGCCGGCGATCAGGATCACGGGAATCTTGACGCGCGGCGCGAAGTTGATCGGCTCGATCTCCGGCGCGACGCGCAACAGCCGGAATCCGCCGGCCAGCAGCACGGCCGTCCGGAAGCGGTCCTCGACGCCGAGCAGCGGGACCCCGTCTATCGCCCCGAGGCTGATGCCGTAGTACGCGAGCTTGCCCTTGTCGACGTCCGGCCGGGTCTCCAGCCAGTCGAGCGCGCGCCCAAGGTCCTTCGACCACTGGATGACGAGGTCCCGTCGGAAGTTCGGGCCCGAAGCAGTCCTCTCGACATGCCGCTCGTACGTGTCCCGGTAGATCGGATAGCAGAGAGCGCGGCCGCTCCGCATGACGAAGTCGATGAGGCGCATGTCCATGTCCGCGGACGACCGCGCGATCCGCGCATGGCTGCTCGGAAAGAAGACGACAGTCTGGTGGGGCGGCCGGGCATTCTTCGGCAGGAAGAGAAAGACCGGAACCCTCTCGTTGCCGTAGGCGGCGAGGAGGCTGACTTTTTCTCTCCGCCAGTACGGTGAGGTGTCGTCCACCCCTTCGTTCTTCACGTCGAGCGGCGTTTTGTCGTACGCGTAGAGGCTCTTGTAGAGGCTGAACGCCTCGTCCGAGGCGGGCTTCTCCTTCGTGAAGTCGCGGGAGAGGGTCCCGATCGGGGCGAGAAGCGCGCTCGCCAGCG
>JBDTXY010000366.1:0-3524 GCA_040005945.1 Acidobacteriota bacterium | reverse complement strand
CCACCTTCACGGCACCGGCCACCGTCGTCATCAACGCCACCGCATCGGACTCCGATGGCACCGTCTCCAAGGTCGACTTCTACCAGAACGGCATCTTCCTCGGCACCGACGCGACCAGTCCCTACAGCTTCACCTGGTCCAGCGTTGCGGCCGGCAACTACAACCTGACCGCGGTGGCCACGGACAACCTGGGCGCGACGGGCACCTCGCCCGTCGTCGCGATCGTGGTGAACCCGGCGGGGGGCGGTCTGCCCGCGCCGTGGGTCCAGCAGGACATCGGTAACGTCGGCGCGGCCGGCAGCGCCACCTACTCGGCCGGCGCCTTCAGCGACGTCGGCTCGGGTGATGACATCTGGAACGCCGCGGATGCATTCCACTACGTGTACCAGCCCTTGACCGCTAACGGCACGATCATCGCCCGCGTGGCAAGCGTCCAGAACACCGATCCCTGGGCCAAGGCGGGCATCATGATCCGTGAGTCGTTGCAGGCGAACTCCCGGTTCTCGATGATGGCCATCACACCCGCAAACGGGATCGTCTTCCAGAGCCGGACCACGACCGGGGCGGCCGCAGTCAGTACTCAGGGCCCGATCGTCTCCGCGCCGTACTGGCTCAAGCTGGTCCGCCACTCCAAGACGTTCTCGGGTTACTACTCGACCAACGGCACTTCCTGGACGCTCCTGGGATCGGTGACCGTCACCCTGTCCACCGGCACGTACATCGGCCTGCCGGTGACCAGTCACAACAACGGCATTCTCTGCACCGCCGTCCTCGACAACGTCAGCGTCACCAGCCCGTAAACCGTCGCCTACGCTGTGCGAGCCGTTGAGCCGGATCGGCTCGACGAGCTTTCCCTATGCTTCCGTCATCGATAACCTTATCGTCACGCATCCGTAGATATTCTTGCAGTTCAAGGGATTAGGCTCGGAGCCACGCTCGTCGCATAGAAAAAGAGGAGGACATCATGAGACTCGCGAAACTGTTCCTGGTAGGGATCGCCGCCTGGACGCTAGCCGGGGCGGCTGGCGCGGAGACGAAGGCCAATCCGGCGTGGGAGAAGATGAAGTCGCTCGCGGGCGCGTGGGAAGGTCACGCGGGCGACCAGCCCGTCTCGGTCACGTACACGCTGGTCTCCAACGGCACGGCCCTGATGGAGAGCCTGAACGCCGAGCACGGCGTGAACATGGTCACGATGTACGCCCCCGACGGCGACGCGATCGTCGCCACGCACTACTGCGCGATGGGCAATCAGCCGCGCATCAAGGCCAATCCGTCGGGCGATCTCAAGAGCCTGGACTTTCAGTTCGTGGACGCGACCAACGTCCAGGACCCGAAAGGCGAGCTCATGCAGCGGCTCGTCGTGACCTTCCGGGACGCGGACCATTTCCAGCAGGCGTGGACGGCCCGCGGAAACGGCAAGGATCAGACCAGCGAGTTCGTGTACACGCGAAAGAAATGACAGAAGAGGTCGCGTTCACGGCGAGGTCGGCGTGAACCCCTTAGCCCGGTAGACCTCTCGGCCCTCCAGCAGCGTCCACAGGACCTTGGTCTCGTGGATCTGCGCGGCCGGAATCTCGAACAGGTTATGGTCGAGGACGATCAGGTCCGCCGCCTTGCCGCGCTCGATCGAGCCCGTCTCCGCCTCGGTGAAATCCAGGTAGGCGCCGCGAATCGTGTACGCCGCGATCGCGTCGGGCAGGCCGATCTGCTCCTCCGGCAGCCACGCGGCTCCGGGCCCGCGGGAGGGCTCGCGGTGCGTGACCGCGACCTCGATGCCGTCCAAGGGATTGAGCGAGGAAACGCTCCAGTCGCTTCCGAAGGCCACCGTCGCGCCGCTTTGCAGCAGGCTCCGGATCGGATAAAGCCACCGCGAGCGCTGCGGCCCCAGCCGTGGTTCCGTCAGCTCCGTCAGGTACTTGTCACCGTTGGCCCAGAAGGGTTGGAAGTTCGCGACCACGCCCAAACGGCGAAAGCGCGGCACGTCCGCGGGGTCGATCAATTCCAGATGAGCGATGTGGTGGCGCGAGTCCCGAACGCCGTTGGCCTGGCGTGCGGCCTCCATCGCGTCGAGCGCCGATCGGATGGCGCGATCGCCGATCGCGTGCACGTGGATCTGGAACCCTTGCCGGTCCAGTGCGACGGCCAGCGCCGAAAACGCGCCGGGCTCCAGGTTGAGCTTGCCGCGGTCGTCGCCGAAGCCCAGGTACGGCGACAGCAACGCCGCCGTCCGCGTCTCGATGACCCCATCGGCGAAGATTTTCGCGGCGTCCGCGCGCACCCGTTTGCCGCGGTACTTCTGCCGCAGATCCGCCAGGCGGGCGACCTCCGCGAGGCCCTTGTCGGTGTCCACGGTCATCGCCGCGACGACCCGCGCCGTCAGCGCGCCCCGGGCGTCGAGCGCGCGATAGGCGGCGAGCGCGGCTTCGGATGCGCTGGCTTCCTGGAGCGACGTTAAGCCAAAGCCGTTGGCGACCTCGAGACCCCGGCGCAGCCCCTCCTCGTAGTCCTTCGCGGCGCGCGGCGGGAGGTGCTTGGCGACCAAATCCGCGGCCTCCTCGCGCAGCGTGCCGCTGGGCTGCCCGCTCGCATCGCGCTCGATGCGCCCGTGCGGCGGATCCGCCGTCTCTCTTGTCACGCCCGCGATCTGGAGCGCCTTCGAGTTGGCCCATCCGGAATGGCCGTCGCTCGCGTCGAGGAGGGCCGGACGATCGGCAACGACCGCGTCCAACAGCTCCTTGGAGGGGTTTCCCTCCGGGAAGACGGGGAGCTCCCAACCGCCTCCGCGAATCCAGGCCGCGTCCGGATGGGCGGCGGCGTACTTGCGAATCGCATCCAGCACTTGCGCCTGCGTCTCGAGGCCGTGCAGATCGCACTCGATCGATTCGATGCCCCCGGAGACGGGATGGACGTGGGAGTCGTGGAACGCCGGAAGGAGCATCTTCCCCGCGAGATCGACGACGCGGGTCTTGGGACCGATCCACGGCGAGACCGCGGCATCCGGTCCGACGAAAACAATCTTCCCGCCCGACACCGCGACGGCCTCGGCGGCGCTTCGCGCCGCGTCGACCGTGTAGACGGCGCCGTGGCGAAAAACCAGATCGGCCGGAGCCGGCGGAGGCGGTGCGGGTCCGGCCGCGCCCAGGACCGCCAGGGCCAGCAGAGACCACCGGAGCGCCCGCGTCATGGCTTTCCCTTGTGGGTCTTCTGGTAGTCCGCGATCCGTTTCTTGAAGTCGTCCACCAGATCGTTGGGGATCGGCACGGACAGGTTGTACTGGGCGATCTTCCAGGTCTCGCCACTCCGAACGAGGACGCCGGATCCGCGGCAGGGCCCCAGGTTCGGCGTGTCCAGCTTCTCGTCGAACCAGGCGAAGCGCCGGTCCGGCGAGAAGGAGATCCAACGGGACACCGCCTTGAAGCTCCAGGCCTTTCCCTTGGCAAAATACGGGTGCGCGTATTTGCGAAACTCATCGCGCGTCCAGCGCTCCGTGGCGTCGGTGCCCAGGAACACCGCGTCGGGAGTGA
>JBDTXY010000365.1:0-3540 GCA_040005945.1 Acidobacteriota bacterium | reverse complement strand
TCGCCGGCGGAGATGCGCCCTCGGGCGATGAAGGCGGCCCGGCGCGCTCTGGAGCTCGACCCGGAGTCCGCGGAGGGGCACGAGGCCCTCGGCCGCGTAAAATTCCTGTTCGACTGGGATTTCGCGGCGGCGGCGAGCAGCCTGACGCGCGCCGTGGCGCTCGACGCGGAGTACATGCCCGCGTACCAGGCGACGGCGTGGCTCGAATCGGCGCGAGGACGGCCCGCCGAGGCGAGCGCCGCGGCGCGACGGGCGCTGCAGCTCGATCCGGTGAACACCGCGCGCTACACCGAGCTGGCCTGGGTCCTCGCGCTGGGCGGCCGTCACGACGAGGCGCTGCGCGAGATCGACCGCGCGTTGCAATTGAACCCGCGGTCGTTCGAGACCCACCTGATGAAGGGTTGGACCTGCGAGCTCGCCGGACAGCCCAACGCCGCCTTCGCGGCCTACCGGGAAGGGCTGCGCGTCGGCGGCGTTCCGGAGGACGCCCTGCAGCGCATCGATGGGGTGTATCGGGCCGAAGGGCTGCCGGGTTATTACCGCGGATGGCTCGAACGGCAGCCCCGCAGCGGCAGCACACCCATGTCGGACACGTTCCGCGCCATGGTCTACGTCCGAGCCGGTGAGATCGACCGCGCCATCGAATCCCTCCAGCAGGCGTACAGGAAGCGGGAGAGCGCCCTGGCGTGGGTCAACGTCGAGCCGAGCTTCCAGCCGCTGCGGTCCGACTCCCGGTTCCAGGCGATCGCCGCCCACGTAGGGCGTTAAGCCCTCTTCACCGGGTCCCGCGCGCACGGGGGAGAGGGTCAGGGTAAGGGGGACTCCCGCGGTGCGAGTAGTCTCCCGAGTCACGAGGGAGGAGGCTCGCGCCGCGGGAGGTCGAGCGGAGCAGAGCGCAGCTCGGCCGAAGTGCGGTGAGGGGGCCCCCGCGCCTGACGCCGCTGGCGTGTACCAGCGAAGCTCCTCCGACGCATCCACCCTCCGAAATCGAACCTTCAACGCACCTTCATCTCTTCCTCAGGACCTCACGGCTCGCGCGGCCGTAGGTTCCGACACGAGTCGTCGCGACGTTTCGACGACCGGAGGAGGAAACATGGGCAGGTTCGCGCTATGTGTGGCGATTCGGGCGAGCGCGGGCATCGTCTGGCTTTTCGCGGCCCCGCATCTGTATGCGCAGGGAAACGACGTGCAAGGGCGGATGGCGGAGGTGTTGCGGTACACCGGAGTGGAAAATCCCGTTCCCGCCGACGTGGCGCGCATGGCGGAGCTCTGGACCCGCGCGCAACAGCCGGGCCTCGAACGCGAGGAGCGCCGGCTGGCCTTTCGCGACATGTACCTGCTCTACGCGAAGCTGCACGGCCGCGACCTCACCGCCCGTCCGCAGGCGCTCGACGGGTTTTCCCAGTTCGTCATGACCACGTTCGACGGCGGCGGTCGCATGGACCTCCGGCTGGCCGAGCCCCGCGGCAAGCCGCAGGGCAATTACCTGCACGTCGAGACGAGAGGCCGCGGCCGCACGCCCCTGCTCCTGATCTCCGACCTCGGTGTGGACGGCCGGAAGCTGTACGACTCTTTCGCGCGCCGGCAAGGGAGCGCCTACACGATGCACATCGTCACGCTGCCCTGGGCGGGCGCGGCACGTCCGGTGCCCTGGCCGGAGAGGCTCGACTATGCCGGCCGGCCGTGGGTGAATGAGATCGAACGCGAGCTTCTGGCGATCGTGGACCGTCCTGCCATGACAGGCATCACCGTGATCGGCACGTCCGCCGGCGGTTACTTCGCCGCCCGTCTGGCGCTGCTGCGGCCGAAGCAGGTTCGATCGGCGGTCCTGGTGCACGCCCTGGTGAATTCTCCTCTGCGCGCGCTCACGGACCCCGACGCGCCGGCGCCGCCCGACCAGCGACTCGCGCGGGTGAAGTCGGTGTCGCCCGCTCCGCAGTTGTTTCCCGTGGCTCCCGTGCCGCCGGCCGACGAGCTGCGGCGGCTGATCGAGGATCCGAACTCGACTCACCCGACCGCGCGCAACTGGATGGCCTTCGCGGTGAAGGACACGGCGACCTCGCGGGCCTGGACGGTCGAGGCGCTCTCCGGCGGTTTTTTCGTTCCGAGCCTCGAGTACATGTTCGAGATGCTCTCGACCGATCTCACCGACCAGATGAAGACGCTCTCCGTGCCGATGCTGGCGATGGGCTCCTGGCACGACGAAGGCTCGCCCGTGCAGAGCCCGCCGAGCCTCTCGCAGTGGGACGAGATGAAGCTGCTCTACCCGGGCATCCCGCTCACGGTCGTGGCCTTCGACGACACGCGCGCCTATATCAGCGCCGACGCGCCGAAGGAGTTCGATCGGGCGCTGGCGGACTTCCTCGCCGGACGCACGGTGCACGGGAAAACGGGATACAGCCTGCCGCGCACCAGCCCTCGCGCGTCGGTGATGCAGTCTGTCGCCGGCACGGAGATCCGCATCGACTACGGGCGCCCCGGGGTGAAGGAGCGCAAGATCTGGGGCGCTCTGGTACCCGACGGCCGCGTGTGGCGGGCCGGCGCCAACGAGGCCACCACGTTCACGACCAACCGCGACTTGCGAATCGGCGGTCACGCGCTGCCCGCGGGGAGCTACACGTTCTTCGTAGTCCCGGGCGAGTCGGAGTGGACGCTCGTCTTTAATCGGGTCCCGCGGCAGTGGGGCGCATTCGACTACAACCCCGCATTCGACGCGCTGCGGGTCGCCGCGAAACCCGTCGAATGCGCCCACGAGGAGTTCCTGCGGTACGACATCGCGCCGGAGGGGACGAACGCGGCGGTGGTCGCGCTCTCGTGGGAGAAGAAGCGGGTTGCGTTTCGGGTCGAAGCGGTAGAACCGTGACCCTCGGTCGTCCGGTCCGCAGCACGGGCTGCCGTCACCCGTCACCTGTCACCTGTCACCTGTTCCGGCATCGCATATCCTTCGACCAACTCATCGAAGGAGGCCGCATGAAATCCTCACGCCCCGTGCTCGCAACCGGAATCCTGGCTCTCTCCATTCTCGCGGCGGGCTGCGCCGGCAAGCTGACCTCGGAGAACTACGCGAAGGTCACGAACGGAATGACGCCGGCACAGGTTGAGGTGATCCTGGGTCCCGGAACGGAGCAGGCCAGCTCCGGCGTGGCAGTACCCGCGATGCCGGCCATGCCGGCCGGCGTACCGACGCCGGCCGCGGGCACGGGCGGGATCGGCGCGCCCGGTACGACCGTGACGACGAAGGTCCTCGTCTGGCAGAAGGGCGGCAAGATGATCACGGCGACGTTCATGAACGATCAGCTCGTCGCCAAGACGCAGGTCGGCCTCTGATCGGCTGATCCGAGCGGGACGCCTCCTCTCCCCCTCGCACGGGGGAGAGGAAGGTGGATCCCCGTGGACGGTTTCCGGCGCCTCTCAGTGAAGGCTGAAACGGACCGTCACCGTGAGGGAAACGCGCACGGCGCGGCCTCGAAGGGTGGCCGGCCTGTAAGTCCAACCGGAC
Organism: Acidobacteriota bacterium; assembly: GCA_040005945.1. Taxonomy (GTDB): domain Bacteria; phylum Acidobacteriota; class Thermoanaerobaculia; order UBA5066; family Gp7-AA6; genus DAHUXD01. The sequence goes on along the minus strand of JBDTXY010000365.1, from coordinate 41 downwards.
ACGGCCTGGATCGCCGACGCGTCGAGCAGCGGGTGAACCGA
>JBDTXY010000364.1:0-3572 GCA_040005945.1 Acidobacteriota bacterium | reverse complement strand
ATCGCCATCCTGTACAACCTTTTTCTCGACCGATTCATCGCGGGCTTCACCGTCGGCTCCGTCAAGTGAAAGAATCCCGGGCAACGAGGAGTCCGCACGATGGCGCCACTCTCCCGCACGGTCCCCCCGTCCGTTTTGGCAGAAAGGAGTCTCCGATGAAGCGATACGTTCGTTCCACGGTCCTTGCGGCAAGTGCCGTCTTCTGGGTTGCGTCGGTGCGGGCCCAGACCCCGCCTCCGGATGGGCTGGTCATCCGGGGATTCATCAGCGCCTCCGTGTTCGCTCAGGACCAGAACTTTTCCTTCGGGAACGGGCAGAACGCGGAGTGGCCCACCCCTCCGGAGTTCACGAGAGACAAGTGGTTTTCGGGGGGCGACGTCCGCAACACGCGGCTGACCCTGGCGTTCAACGGTCCGAAGGTCAGCAAGACCTCGGACTGGAAGCTCGGCGGCGCCCTGGAGATGGACTTCTTCGGCGGCTTCAACGGAACGGGAGCCTTTTCCGAGCAGCAGCCGGTTCCCCGCCTGCGCCTTGCTTATGCGGACATCGGCAACGCGCGAACCACGATCCGCGTCGGGCAGTACTGGTCACCACTCTTCGGCTTTACCTCGAACGCCGCGGCGAGCGTCGTGCCGGTCTCGACGTCGCACCTCGCCTTCCCCCTCGGATACGGGAGCGGCATGCCCGGTTGGAGATTTCCCGGCATCTTCCTCTACCAGATGCTGACTCCCAAGGATGCCCCCTTGAACGCGGAGCTCCAGGCTGCCGTGATGCGGGGAAGCTGGGATCGGTGCGTCGGGGGTACCGTGAACGGTGAGTGCCCCCAGGCCAACTCCAACATCACTTCGCTCTCGGCGGGCAACGCGGGCTGGCCGCAACTCGAAGCACGGTTCAACCTGAGTGGAAAAGTCAATAAAGGCACGTGGGGCTTCTACGTCGTCGGGCACTACGACCAGAAGGACCTTTCGGGGGCCAACGCTTCGTCCCCCGACGACAAGCTCGACGGATGGATCGGAGAGTTGGGTGCAAGACTCCAGGTCGGCGGGTTTTTGGTCCAGGGCAGCTACCACACCGCCGACTCGGCCGGCCAGCAGTTCACGACGATCTCGCAGTTCGGCGACATCAAGAGCAACGGCGGATGGATCCAGGCGGGATACGACTTCACGCCGAACTGGGGCGTCTACGGCTTTTACGCGATCGACGATCCCGATGATGACGACGCGATCCGCGCCCTGGCGAACGCGGCACGCCTGAAGAACCAGATTTTCAGCGGCATGCTGCGCTGGAAGACGGGGCCGTACTCGATGGGTCTCGAGTACTTGAATGCCAAGCTCGAATCCGGCACCGCGAAAGCAACGACCAAGGGAAACCAGATCATTCTCTCGGCCCTCTACAACTTCAGCTATTCGCTGGCGACGGTCATCGTGCCTCCTCCGGCTCCCCCGGCTCCTCCTCCTCCACCTATTGCTCCTCCACCGCCTCCGGCTCCACCCGAGGCTCCGCCGGCACCGATGCCGCCCCCGGCTCCACCCGTGGTCGCGCCGCCGCCCCCGCCGGCTCCGACTACGGACACGATCGACTTCGATCGGGGCAGCGCCCACATCACGAACATCGCGAAGGCGCGTCTCGACGCCGTGGCGCTCCGGCTTCGGGAGAACCCGCGCGCAACAGTCGTCATCACCGGCTATCCGGACGACGGAACAGCGGCATCACGCCGCGAATCGCTCGGCAATCAGCGTGCGGAGAACGCGAAGGTATATCTCGTCGACCGCCACGCCATCGACGCGTCGCGGATCACGACCGCGAACGACGCGATCGACACGGCCAACCGGGGCGAGGCCGTAATCGTGGTGACAATCAATCCGTAATCCAGCTCAGCCGGCAGTCCTCGAGCCCCTCCCTCCGGAGGGGCTTTTGGGGGATTGAATGCTTTCGCTGTATTTCCACCATGGGATGGTGAGCAGCGGCGATCTTAGCGGCCGCCTCGACGGCGGCCGGGAGAGAGTAAACGGCCGTTGGGCAGCATCCCATGGCGGGAGCGCACTGGGGCTCTCTATCTCATCCGGCGGGAGAATTGCCTCCCGCTCCGATCTCCGCCCGCATCTGCTCCCACGCAGAGCGCGCCTCCTCGACGGAGCCCTCGTCCTCGATCGTCGTGATGTCGCCGGGATCGCGTCCGAGCGTCACTGCCTTCAGCACCCGACGCATGATCTTGCCGCTTCGGGTCTTCGGCAGGATCGGCACGAAGTTCAGATCGCCGACGACCGCGAACGCGCCCAACTCGCGGCGGATCGTGTCGAGAATCTCCTGGCGGAGCGCGGCCGATGGCGCATAACTCTGCTTCAGGACGACGAACGCGGAGATGACTTCTCCGCGAAGCTCGTCCGGCCGTCCCGTGACACCGGCTTCCGCGACCCCGGGATGTTGCAGACACGCGGTCTCGACCTCGATCGTTCCGAGCCGGTGCGCCGCGATCTTGATGATTTCGTCGGCGCGTCCGGCAAACCAGACGTAGCCGTCCTCGTCCACGTGCGCGGAGTCGCCCGTGTAGTAGACGCCGGGGATCCGGTCCCAGTAGTCCGACCTGTAGCGGTCGGGTTCGCCCCAGAGGGTCGGCGTCAACCCCGGGAAAGGCCGGCGGATCACCATAATCCCCTTCTCCCCCGGCGCGCACGGTTCGCCTTCCGTCGTGACGACCGCGCAATCGATTCCGGGAAGAGGGATCGTCGCGGACCCCGGCTTGATCGGGAGCATCGAGAGTCCATAGGGGTTTCCGAATACCGGACCGGCCGTCTCGGTCTGCCACATGTGGTCGATCACGGGGACCCGGCCGCGCAGGATCCGATTCTGCAGCCAGTCCCAGGCCGGAGCGTTCAGGACTTCCCCGGCGCAAAAGACTTTCCGCAGGAGGGAGAGATCGGCGCCGCGCGCAGGCTCCTCGCCGTAACGCATCAGGAGGCGCACGGCCGTCGGTGACGTGAAGATTCCCGTGACCCCGAACTCCTCGGCGATCTTCCAGAGAGCGTCGGGCCCGGGATGGTCGATGGCCCCCTCGTAGGCGAGCGTCGTGCATCCGGCGAGGAGCGGCGCGTACACGATGTAGCTGTGTCCCACGATCCATCCGATGTCGGAAGTCGACCACCAGACGTCCTCAGCCGACAGCCCGAAGCACCAGCGCGCCATGCTCGCGATGTGAACCTGGTAGCCGCCGTGGGTGTGCACGGCGAGCTTCGGCGTCGCGGTCGTTCCGGAGGTCGCGAGGATGAAGGCGGGCTCGTTCGACTCCATCGACACGTGGTCGCCGCTCTGACCCGCGCCCCCGGAGAGGAAGTCCTCCCAGAGGACGTCTCGATCGCCGCGTACCGGCGCTTCCGGCGTCGTCCGGTTCAGGACGACCACGTGCTCGACGGCGTGGGGCTCTCCCTCGAGCGCCCGGTCGACGATGCCCCTCAACGGGACGTCCTTTCCCTTTCGGAAAGTGACGTCCGTCGTGAACACGAGCCGCGAGCCGCTCGCTCGGATGCGGTCGCCCAGAGCGCGCTCGCCGAAGCCTGCGAAGACGACCACGTGGA
>JBDTXY010000363.1:0-3581 GCA_040005945.1 Acidobacteriota bacterium | reverse complement strand
GGGTAGGCCGCGACGAGCTCCGCCCAGTACCGGATCATGCCGTCAGACGAGAGCGTCTTCTTCTCGCCCTTCAGAACGTACTTGCCGCCCTCGTAGAACTCCGAGGCCGCCGGATCGAGCGCGATCACGATGTCCCGGCCTGGTTTGTGCCCCGCCGACTCGATCGCCGTCAATAGCAGCTCGATCGCTTCCTTCGAGGACGCGATGTCGGGTGCAAAGCCGCCCTCGTCGCCCACGCCCGTGGACAAGCCCTTCTTCTTGAGGATCCCCTTGAGCGTGTGGAACACCTCGGCGCCGGCGCGCAGGGCCTCGGAGAACGACGGGAAGCCGACCGGGCAGACCATGAACTCCTGGGGGTCGAGCCGGTTGTCGGCGTGCGCTCCGCCGTTGATGACGTTCATGAGCGGCACCGGCAGCGTCGTCGCGCCGGCTCCGCCGATGTAACGGTAGAGCGGCAGCCCCGACGCGTCCGCGGCCGCCCGAGCGATCGCCAGCGACACGCCGAGCATCGCGTTGGCGCCCAGGCGCCCCTTGTTCGGGGTGCCGTCGAGCTCGATCAGGATCCGGTCGATCAGCGCCTGGTCGCGCGCGTCCGCGCCCGCGAGCTCCTCGGCGATCTCCCCGTCGACGTGTTCCACGGCCTTGCGCACGCCCTTGCCGCCGTATCGCTTGGGATCTCCGTCGCGCAGCTCCAGGGCCTCACGCGTGCCGGTCGAGGCTCCGGAGGGAACCCCGGCCTTGCCCGAGACCCCGCCGGAGAGCAGCACTTCGACCTCGATCGTCGGGTTGCCCCGAGAGTCGAGAATCTCGCGGCCATGGATCGCTTCGATCGAAAAGCTCATGCGGCCAGCTCACGTCCGGCCTTGGCGAGGGCCTCCAGGTCCGAGGCCGAGTGCGCTTCGATGTACAAGCGGGCCACCGGCTCGGTTCCCGATTCGCGAACCAGAATCCACGAACCGTCCTCGAAAATCAACTTGATTCCATCCAGCAGGTTGACCGAGGCGACGCGCCGGCCCGAAACGGAATTGGGAGGCGCCTTGCGGCACTGCGCCAGGCGCTGGCGCTGCTCGGGGGAAAGCGGAAGGTCGATCCGGCGGGTCAGGAACGATCCGATCTCGTTCCACAGCCGAGTGCGCAACTGGCCGATCGTCTGCTCTTCCGCCCCGACCATCTCCGCGGTCAGCAGGTCCGCGAGGATCCCGTCCTTCTCCGGGACGTGGCCTTCCACCGTGAGGCCCGCACTCTCCTCGCCTCCGAAAATGATCTCGCCCGCCAGCAGCTTCTCGCCGATGTACTTGAAGCCCACCGGCGTCTCGAAGATCGGCACGCCGAACTTGCGCGCAATGGCGTCCAAGGCGTGCGTGGTCGCGACGCTGCGCGCGACGCCGCCGCGCCGGCCCTTGCGTCCGAGCAGATCCTGCAGCAGAAGGGAGAGGATCTCGTTGGGCTGGACGTACTCGCCGGCCTCGTCGCAGATGCCGAACCGGTCGGCGTCCCCGTCGCACGCCAGCCCCAGCCGCGACCCGCGGCGCCGGATCTCCTCGGAGAGCGCGCGCAGCTCCGGCGCCCCGCACTGGGGCGATTCCCCGCCGAAGAGCGGATCCGCCTGGGAGTGGAGGCCCGTCATCTGGGCGGCGGTGGTCTGGAGGTAGGCGTCCAGGAATCCGGCCGAAGTCCCGAAACGGAAATCCAGCGAGAAGTGGGGCTTGCCGCTGCCCACCTGCGCGCCATCGACCTTGTGGGCCAAATCGGCAAGATAGGCCGGGGCCGGGTCGAATCGGTCGATCGGCTCCTCGCCCGGCGCCTTCTCCTCGGCATGCGAGGCGATCTCGCTTTCGATCTGCTTCGTGATCTCGGGCAGCGCGGGCGCGCCGTCGGAGGTCGAGAACTTGATGCCCAAATACTGGGGAGGATTGTGGCTTGCGGTAAAGTTGATCGCGCCCACGCCCCCGCGCCGGCGGATCTCGAACGCGAGCACGGGGGTCGGAACAGGACGGGCGCTGACCTCGGCGGTGAAGCCGTAGCGGCCGAGGATGCGGGCGGCTTCGGCCGCGAAACGTTCGGCCAGAAAACGCGTGTCATATCCCACCAAAACCAGCCCCCGGGACCGGCCTTCCGCCGACAGCACGCGCGCGATCGACGCCACGACCCGCCGGGCGTTTCCGAACGTGAATTCCTCGGCCAGGACGGCGCGCCAGCCGGACGTGCCGAAGCGGATCGCGGGGCTCGGCATTCGATGAAAGTAACACGGCTGCTCGCGTTGGCAGTGGCAGCCGCGGCGGCCGCTGCGGGAGCGTGCGCCGCCGCCGCGCATCAACGAGACGGCGGGGCGCTTTTCGTGCTTGCGCCGCCGCTGACGCTCCCGCTGCGCGAGACCTATCCCGCACCCTCGCATCCGGAGGATACGCTCCAGACGGCGGTCTTCGATCGCATCAACGCCGACCGTTCGGCCGCGGGCCTGCCCGCGGTCGCCTGGGACCCCGACGCCGCCCGGGTCGCGGCGGCGTTCTGCTCGGCCCAGATCCGGGAGAGGACGCGCGGGCATTTCCTGACCGATGGTCTGCCGCCGTACGCCCGCTCAGGATTGGCCGGAGTCTTCGGGCTGCAAGCCGAGAACTCGGCGACCTGGCTCTCGACCGTCGAGACGTTCGATCGGAGCTCGATCCAGCTCGCGCTGGCCGCGCATACCGACATGATGGCTGAGCGTCCTCCCGCCGACGGGCATCGCAGGACCATTCTGGATCCCGACGCGACGCATGTGGGAGTGGGATGGGCCCAGGAGCTCGGGAGCTTCCGCATGGCCCAGGAGTTCATGACGCGGCGCCTGACGCGACTGTCCTTGCGCCGGGTCGCCGAGAACCCCAATACCGTCTTGTTCGAGGGAAAGACCCTCGACTCGGATCGGCTCGAGTTCGTGACGCTGTCCCTCGAGCCCGAGCCCCACCGGCTGACCAAGGCCGACGCGAACTCCCGCACGAGCTACACGTACCCGGCGCCACGCATCGGCTATGTCCGCGAAGGCCAGAAGTTCCTGCGTGTCGAGGGCGCCGTCACCGAAGACCGGATCCGGATCGGCGACGCGGGAGAATTTTCCTTCCGGTTCACGCCGCCGCAGCCGGGCCTCTGGACGCTCCTCTTCTATACGGCCCGCGGCCGGGAGGAGCCGCGGCCCGGCGGCCTCGCCGTGCTGTGGGTCGAGCAAGGCGGCGCGCGGTGATCACGATCCTCGTCGTGGGCCCGTCGCCCGCGGAGCCTTCGGAATTCGCGCAGAGCCATCCGTCCGTCGAGATCCTGACGGCTGCGGGCGCGGAAGACGCGCTCGAGAAGCTCGCCCGCAACCGCCGCATCGATGCGGTCCTCCTCTTGCCGGGAGCCGCCGCGGCGGAAATCATCGCAACACTTCGGGAAGAGGATCCCGGAGCGCCGCCGGTCTTCGCGCCGGACTCCATGGGACCGATATCGGGCGCGCGGCCGCTGCGCGGGGACGACTCGGCGCGTCTCCTGGACCTTCTGGTCGACTCGCTGGCGTCGGAGACCTAGCGCGCCTAAAAACAAATCGGGCGGCCGAAAAGGCCGCCTCG
>JBDTXY010000362.1:0-3581 GCA_040005945.1 Acidobacteriota bacterium | reverse complement strand
CGGCGTCGAAAGCCCAGGCGGAGCCGTTCGGACATCACGGGTCGTTTCACGGGCGGACGTTTGCGCACCGCACCTTCGCGCCGATCCGGCATCGCGCGTTCGCCCGGCCGTACTACCGGCCGTTCCACACGTTCGCGCCGCGCGTGGCCTTCGCGAGCCCGCGGCCCTATCGCCTGGTGCGCGTTTTCGTCTACGCGCCGTATCCGCACTGGGTGTTGCGCCGCGTCTACACGCCCTATTACCCCGGCGCCTACTGCCCGTACTGACGCGATATGCATTCCCTCTCCCCCGCTCGGGGGAGAGGGTTCTCTTTACGCGACGGTGATGAGGATCTTTCCCGTCGTGCCGCGGCCGGCCAGCGCGCGGTGGGCGTCGGGAAGACGTTCGAACGGGAAGCGCGGCCCGAGGATCGGTCGAATGCGCCCATCCTTCCAGGCTCGAAAGAGCTGGTCCGACGCGCGCTGCAGCTGCCCGGTCCGATCCGGGAGAAGCGAGAGATTGAAGCCGATCAGGGTTCGGCAGGACTGGACCAACCCGAACGGCGAGTACAGTCCCATTCCCAGCAGCTCCCGCGCCGCGCTCAGCCGCGCCACGCCCCGCTCACCGGAGGCCGCGGCGAAACCATAGAGGACATAGCGCCCGCCGGCGTCGAGCCCGCGCCACAGCCGGCGAAAGATCCGGCCGCCGATCGCATCGATCACGACGTCCGCGCGGCCGCCGAAGGCGGAACCGAGGATCGTTTCCGCCGCGTCGTAGAGGCCCGCCTCCGCCGCGCCGAGCTCCCGGCAGAGAGGCAGCTTGGCCTGCGACCCGACCAGCGCGACCGTCCGCGCTCCCCGCTCTCCGAGAAGCTGGAGCAGAGCCGTTCCGACGCCGCCGGCCGCCGCGGTCACCACCACCCGTTCGCCCGCCGCGACCTGCGCCCGCTCGCGCGCGTACCAGGCGGTCAGGAAGACGACCGGGACGGCGGCCGCCTCGACTAAGTCCACGCCGTCCGGCAGGGGATGGACGCGCCCGGCTGGCACGGCGACCTTCTCGGCGTGGCCGCCAAAGAGGGGAACGGCCACGACCCGCTGGCCCGGCGACAGGTGGGACACCCCGGATCCCACGGCCTCGACGGTGCCCGAGATCTCCATCCCGGGCACGAACGGCGGCTTCGGGGTGCGCGGGTAGTCGCCGGCGCGCACGAAGAGGTCCGCGAAGTTCAGGCCGATCGCGGCCGTTTGCACGAGCACTTCACCGGCGCCCGGAGAGGGATCGGGCCGCGTCCGCAGCTTCAGCCGCTCCGGCCCGCCGTACCGATCGACGAACCAGGCCCGTGACGTCGCAGGCATCGCCGGTATTATCCACGGCGCTCGTCCCCGGCGCGAGGCGACGCAATTCCCTTTGCAAATGCGTCCTTGGGATCTAGCCTGTGTATGGCCGCATGATGGTGGAAGACTTCGAGGCTTACCGCGCGAGGATCCTTGGCTACGTCGAGGGCCGGGATCTCCGCCGCATCCTGCGATCGACGCCGGGATCCCTGGAGAGGCGGGTGCGGGGCGTTGCGCGGCGCAGACTCTCGAAACGGCCCGGCCGGAACCGGTGGTCCGTGGCGCAGATCCTGGCGCACCTCTCGGAGATCGAGATGCTGTGGGGCTATCGCATCCGGCTCATCCTTGAGCGCGACGGCGTCGAGATCGTGGGGATGGACCAGGACGCTTGGGCGAAGAACTCGCGCTACGACCAGGTCGATCCGCGCCGCTCGCTCGAAACCTTCGGGTCGATCCGCCAGGCCAACCTGGAGCTACTCGACCACCTATCGCCGCGGGCTCTGAAGCGGCGGGGGATCCATTCGCAGTTCGGCCCGCTGACGATCGCGACGATCACCGCGTTGATGGCGGGGCACGACATCAACCACTCGCGCCAGATCGAGACCCTCCTCGGAAAGGGAAGAGCCTCGCCCGCGGCCCAGGAACCGTTACTTTAGCCGTTCCTTCAAGAACGCCAGCGTGCGCGGCCAGGCCTCCTTGGTCGCCTTCTGGTTCGCTCCATCGCGCCCCGTCTGGTCGCGCAGGAAGCCGTGGCCCGCGCCGTCGTAGACGTGCGGCTCGTAGGTCTTGCCGAGCTTCTTCATGTCGGCCTCGGCCGGCGGGATGGTCGCGTCGACGCGCGCGTCGTCTCCGCCGTAGTGACCCAGCACCGGCGCCGTGATCCTGGCCAGCTCCGTGGACTCGGGCGAGACGCCGTAGTAGACGACGGCCGCGTCGAGGTCGGGCTGCGCCGCCGCGTATGCGAAGCTGCGCGCTCCCCCCCAGCAGAACCCGATCGTCGCGGTCTTGCCGCTCGACGCCGGAAGCTTAATCGCCCAGTCGCGGACGGCATCGAGGCGCTTCGTGGCTTCCTCCGGCGAGATCCCGCGCACGAGCTTGACGACGTCGTCGCGGCTGGCGACCGAGTCCGTGCCGCCGCCGTTGGGCCCGAGGCCGGAGACCAAGTCCGGCGCGACAGCGATGAAGCCTTCCTTCGCCAGTTGATCGGCCACCCCGCGCAGCCAGTCGGTCAATCCGAAGACCTCCTGGATCACGATGACGACCCCGGATTTCTCTTTGCGCTCGGGATAGGAGATCCACGTCCGGATCGGAACGCCGCCCGCCGGCTGCTTGACGTCGATGAACTCTCCGTGCCGCGGCGAGCTGTCGAGGGCCGCCTTCGCCTGATCCTCTGAGGGCGGGATCGACGGGTCGCGCGAGGGAGCGGGGGCCGACTGGATCAGAAACAGAGCGGTCAGCAGGGCGGCGGAGAGCATGGCGACCTCCTGTGTGGCGGAGAGATTCTATTCCCCCGCTCCGATAGACTTTCGCCGGCGCTCAACGATGAAGAAATTGCTCTCGGCCCTCCTTCTCGTCGGCGCGATCGTGTTCGCGTACCGGTGGTTCACGGGATGGACCGCATACCGGGCGTACGAGAGGTTTGCGGAGGCGTGGGTGCACGGTGACGGGATCGAGGCCGCCAAGTACGGCGACGCACCGACCGTCAAGCACGCCCTGGAGGAACGGTCGCTGCGCGGGACGCCCGGCGGTGCGGCGATGGAGGCCTTTCGGGGCGAGCGCTACGCAGTCGAATCCCAGACGCGGTCGTCCGGGGGAGCCGTCGAGCTCAAGGTCCTGCAGACAATTTTCTTCGATCCTCCCGGCATCACATCGGGAATCGGCGGAGCCATGCTCGCGCACTTCCGCCACAAGGCGACCGTGCGGAAGACCTCCGATGGCTGGAGGGTCGTCGCGTTCGAGCCCACGTACCTGGACATGGCCTCGGTGCGGCCGGGGAGGTCCTAGACTCGGCGCCGCTGATCGCTGTGCAATGATGCGCGCATGCAATGGATCGTCTGGCTCGGGCTCGCGGTGCTCGTCACGGCTGTCGCCGCCGTCACGGGAGTCAAGTCCCGGGGAACCCGTCCCGTCGCGCGCAGCCGCCTCATGGGTGTGGCGCGATTCATCCTGCTGCTCTTGATCGCGCTGTTCGCGTATTTGGCGTTCCGGGCGCGAGCACCACGTCGCTCCTCGGGGATCGCGTTGCTACGCGACCCCTGCGGGCTCCCG
>JBDTXY010000361.1:0-3583 GCA_040005945.1 Acidobacteriota bacterium | reverse complement strand
TGACGGAGTCGACGCGGAACTCGCTGCCGGCGTTGAAGCCGTACCAGCCGAACCAGAGGAGGCCCGTGCCGAGGGCGACGAGCGGGATGCTGTGGGGTCCACGGTCGGCGACCCTCCGCTTGCCGACGTAGAGGACCGAGGCGAGCGCCGCGATGCCGGCGATGTTGTGAACGACGATGCCGCCGGCGAAGTCGAGGACACCCCACTTCGCGAGGATCCCGCCCCCCCAGACCATGTGGACGAACGGGAAGTAGACTAAAAGCAGCCATCCCGTCAGGAACGCCATATACGCCTTGAATGTGACCCGGTTCGTGAAGGCGCCGGTGATGAGGGCTGGCGTGATGATCGCGAACATCATCTGGTAGGCGCAAAAGACAATCATCGGGATTGTGTCGTTGGGGCTTGCCAGATCGAGAGTGATGTTCCGAAGGAAGACCCAGTCGAAGTTTCCGATGATCCCGAAGTAGTCACTGCCGCTCTTGAGGTCCCCGCTGAAGCACATCGAGAATCCACAAAGCCACCAGAGGACCGTGGTCCACCCCATGGAGACGAAGCTCTGGATCATGATGGCGAGGACGTTTTTCCGGCCGACGAGCCCGCCGTAGAAGAACGCTAAGCCCGGCGTCATCAGCATGACGAGGCTGGAGCAGATGAGCATGAATCCGGTGTTCCCGGTGTCCAGGTGAAGGGGCGGCATCGATCTTCTCCTTCGGCACGCCGGGTGGGAAGGCGCACCCTGAAGCGAGAGTTCTTGTCTCGCTTATCGAGCGAACCTATCCCAGTCGGTACAGCGGGGCAAACGATTCAAACAGCGAATCTCGGCGTCCCGACCGATTCACCGACCCGCGTCGCGGTCACGCTCCTCGAAGATCGCTTTCGCGGCGGCCAGGCGCGCGAGCACTTCGGCTCTCTCGCTCTCGTCGTTCCATCCCGGGTGAGCCGCGGCGGCTGACTCCAGGCGCTCGATCCAGGCGATGAAGTAGCGCGCGTCCTCGGCGTTGCGAATCGGGCGGCCGCCCACGGTCACGGTGATGGGGCTCGTGGTCGCGAAGGGATAGATGTCCAGGATGGGCTCCGCGGCGCCGGCGGACCAGGCGCGGACGGTGTACCAGGCGCTGACGGTGATGGGCAGAGCAACGGCGGCATCCGCGCGAGTCCCTCCGGCGCGCAGCGGGACGCTCGCCACGACCGCGCCGTTGGCGACGATCTCGAGCTTCTCCACCGGCGCGATCGAGCGCAGGCTCACGCGCGCGGTCAAGGTGCGCGGCCCCGCCGGCAATGCGATCTCGTCGCCGACCTCGCGCCCTTCGAGAGTGAATGACAGCAACGGGCCGTTGGAGGCAAACGTCTTGCCGGCCTTGATCGCGGCGAGCCAGGCGCGATAGTCGAGCGCCTTGCCGGACCGGACGAAAACGCGATTCATCCCGACGGGGCCGCGGAGCGAGGCGAAGTTGGTCATCGCGTCGGTGCCCGCGCCCGCCGGCAGGCGGAAGCCGCAGTTGAGCAGCCGGTACCAGACCTCCGCGGTCGTGCGGTGGTCGCTGAAGCCGACGATCTCCATGTAGTCCGCCTTGCCCAGCGCGACGTCCACGGGCAGCGCGTTCGTGAGCGGGTCGGCGGCCCTTGGATCCGGGGCGGGCGGATCGAACGGATGAACATAGCCCGACAAACCTCCCTGCGCGTGGGATTGGTCGATGACGGACGCGTTGTCGGGAAAGAGGCTCGCCGCGGCCGTGTCGGCGTATCCCGCGTATATCGGCAGGATCAGGTGCTGCGTCAGGCCCAGATGGCCGGTATGGCCCCACCAGCTGGTGTGGTACTCCTCGTCGTGCCGCACGATCGTCGCCGCCGTCGAGATCGGATCCACAGCCGTGCCCCGGAACAACGCGACGTCCGGAATGCGCTGCTCCTTGTTGACGATCAGATTCTCGACGACGTGGAGGTCTTCCGCCTCGGCCTGCGCGCGCAGGGTGGCGGGGTCCGCGCGGTATGCGCCCCCGTAGTTCATGTGGACGTGCATGTCGCCGCTCCACCAGCCGCGCGCGGAAAGGTCCCACAGCCGGTCGAGCCGGAGGCGAACGGACGAGGCGCCTCCCGCGGCGACGGCCACGGTTCGCGTGACCGGCGCGTACTCGAGCCCGCGGGCCGCCAGGACCGTGTAATTGCCCGCCGGGAGCGTGAGCGTCGCGGTCCCCTTCGCGTGAAAGTACGTGATCTCGAATGGCCGCACCTTGCGATCGAAACCGTCGTCGGCGTGGCGCCAGGCGGCGTCGGGAGCCCAGCCCCGGCCGTCCGCTCCCGTCACCGATAGCCTCACCGGCGCCGGGCGCCCGGCCGCGTCCGTCGCGGTAACCTTCAACGCGCCCTGGGGATGAACGTACCGCCGCTTCTCGGCGACCACCGTCGACGCCGCGCCGCCCGGCACCGCGACGACGCGCAGCGAGACGTTCCCGCCCTCGTTGCTGACGAACGCGATGCGCCGCCCTTCGGGGGACCACCGCGGCCGGGTGTGATCGCAATCGCAGTACGTGAGCTCGAACGGATGCCCGCCGTCGGCGCTCGCCAGCCAGAGCTGATTGCGCTGTCGCCCGAGATATGAGCTGTAGACAACACGGCGGCCGTCGCGCGCCCAGTCGGGATGCCCCTTCCAGTTCGTCTCTTCCCGGCGGATCGGACGCATTGGAGCGCCGGGCCGCGCCTCCATGCGCCAGATTCCCCCCGAGCCCCAGACGTCCGCGCGATTGGACACGAGGAGCAGCTCCCGGCCGTCGGGTGACCAAGCCGGCGAGAGGTATTGATCGAACTTCGAGTAGTAGTAGCGCGGAAGCTGGCTGTCGCGTTCCTCCGTGAGGCGGACCGGATCTCCAGCGGCCTTCCCGCCGGAGACCGGGAGGAGAAAGACGTGCCAGAGCCCCTTGTCGGCCGTCGAGACGTACGCGATGCGCGAGCCATCCGGCGACCATCGCGCGTCCAGGTTCACGGCCCCATTGGCGACGAGGGCGCTTGCGCGTCCGTCGCCCAGATCCAGGATCCAGAGCTCCAGGGCGTCGTTGCGATAGGAGGTGTAGAGGATGAACCGTCCGTCGGGAGACCAATCGGGTTCCGCGTCGTATCCGGGCCCGTCCGTGAGCTGCACGGCCTCGCGGGACCCGAGCTTCTGGCGCCAGAGCGTTCCCTGCATGGCGTACACGAGCTCCTGCCCGTCGGGAGACCACGTCGCGGCGCTCGGGCCGCTGGTGACCTGCGGCAGGTACATCTCCCGGTAGTAGTAGGAATGCGGCTCGTCGATCTGCTTGAGAACCGGCAGCCGCTCGGCCGCGATGCGAGGAGCCGCGAAGGCGACGACGATCGCGGCCAGCATCGCGACGCGATGGCGGCGGTCGGTCCAAAAGCGATCGCCGGGACGCACAACCCGCTGAACCGTGTTACGCGACCTCACTGCGCCGGATCATCCCACGGCGCATGAGTCGTGCAACGAGCTCCCACGGTCCCGTTGGGACCGCCTGGGTTGCGTTGGCATCCTCAGTTCGGATCACGCGGCACCCCCATTCTCACGGCCGCAAGTCGAATCCCGATCCGAGCC
>JBDTXY010000360.1:0-3592 GCA_040005945.1 Acidobacteriota bacterium | reverse complement strand
GGAGAACGAAGCGGCGGCGCTGGGCAGGCACTTCTCCCATCCCGAGTTTCTGGTGCGCCGATGGCTCGAGCGGTTCGGGCCGGAGACGACCCGGGCGATCCTGGCGGCCGACAACACGGCGCCGCGTCTGGATCTGTTGGCCAACCCGCGCAAGACGTCTCGCGAGGCGCTGCGCGGGCAACTCCAGGCGGAGGGGATCGAGATGGAACCCTCCCCGTTGGCTCCGCTGGCGCTGACCGTGGTCTCGGGAAATCCTCTGCGCTCACCGCTCCATGCGCGGGGAGATTTCAGCGTTCAGGACGTCGGCTCGCAGCTGCTGCCGCTGCTTCTGCCCGAAGGCGGCCTGCTGGTCGATCTTGCGGCCGCCCCGGGAGGCAAGTCGATATCGGCCGTCGCCCACGGGAAGGCGCGCCGAACCGCCGCTCTGGATCGGTCGATCTCACGTCTCCGGCTCCTGCGGGAGAACACGCGCCGTCTCGGACTTCCCGAGATCGCGCCGGTCGCCGCAGACTTCGCGGCGCTGCCGCTGCCCGCCGGAGGATGCGAGCGCGTTCTCCTCGACGCGCCTTGCAGCGGTACCGGGACGCTGCGCAAGAACCCGGAGATCCGTTACCGCGTCACGGCGGAGGCCATCGAACGGCTCGCGCGGGCGCAGGAGGCGGCGCTCGCGGACGCGGCGGCGCTGTTGGCTCCCGGCGGCTTCCTGCTTTACTCGACCTGCAGCCTCGAGCCGGAGGAGAACGAGCGCGTGGTGAAACGCGTGCTCGCGCGCGCGCCGGGGCTCGAAGCCGCACCGATCCAGGCGCCCGCCGCGCTGCGGCCCTACGTCGACGGCCCGCTCCTGCGCCTCTTCCCCGACGCGTCCACGGACGGCTTCACGGCGCACCTGCTGCGGCGCACCCCGGGCCAGCGTTGAGCCCTTCGCATCCGTGGCATCCGACGATGGACGACGGCGGCTCCCCTCGGGCGATCTCTATCGGGTGAATTGCACGGGAGACGGGTCGTCTTCCGGGTCTCCGGGCGGCGTCGGTGCCGGGGCCGGCGCCGGAGCCGCGCCCTCGTTCACGACGTCGTAGGTCCGGTGCAGCGTGATATCGCCGCGGCGTCTTCCCTCGAGCTTCATCGTCACGATGAGCTGACTCCGGTCAGCCGTGACGGAGAACGTCTCGGTAATCTTGGGCCCCTTCTCCGGGACGGAGGTCACCTCGACGCGGCCGTCCTTCCACTTCGCGCGGACCTTCGTGGTGCCTCCGATTGAGCGTTCCTCCTCCGTCTTGCGTCCGTCCGTGTAGACGACGCGCTCGCGGCCGATCGCGTCGGTGATCGAAAGGCGAGGCTCCTCGTGCCGGATCTCCAGAGTCCGAGCGCGGGCGAGCGTGTCCCGGAGCGAAGAGGTGTCCTCGGCCCCGGACTCGCTTCCGTCGGAAGGCGCGGCGCGGCCCCGTCGCCCGCCGCCGCCGCGGCCCATCCCGCCGCCGCCGCGGCCCATCCCGCCGTGCCCGCGGTATCCGCCTCCGCCCGAGCGCCCCTGCGCCGGAGCGTCCCGCATGGCCGCGTCGGCCGAGTCGCTGGCGTCCCGATTTAGCTTCCATTTACCCGAGAGGTTCGGCAACTCCAGCGCGCGCAGGCTCGCGACGCCGATGACCAGGGCCGCGGCGACGGCCGATCCCGCCCGGGGGAACTTTCCGAAGTGCATGGCCAGGTCCTCCTCTGTCTTCCCGTTAGTCCAACGCGCGAAGCCTGCGATGGATTACATCCGGCGTAGAATCTTGTCGTGACGCTCGTGTCCGCGGCCACCGTCCCCATCATCGATCTGACGCGTTACGACCCGGACTTGAAGCGCGAGATCGCGCGCGCCGTCGCGGACGTATTCACAACCGGCCGTTTCGTACTGGGCCCGGCGACCGAGGCGTTCGAGACGGCGCTGGCGGAAAAGTTGGGCGTCCGGCACGCGGTGGGAATCTCTTCGGGAACGGACGCGCTGATGGTCGCCCTGATGGCCCTCGGGGTCGGCCCCGGCGACGAGGTCGTGACCTCGTCGTTCTCGTTCTTCGCGTCGGCGGGAGTCGTGGCGCGGCTGCATGCCCGGCCGATCTTCGTCGACGTCGACCCCGTGACCTTCAATCTGGATCCGGGCCGGCTGGAGGCGGCGATCACCCCTCGGACCAAGGCGATTCAACCGGTGCACCTCTACGGTCAATGCGCCGACATGGGTCCCATCCTGGAGATCTCGCAACGCCGCGGGATACCGGTCGTCGAAGACGCCTGCCAGGCGATCGGCGCGGCATACAGGGGTCGGGCGGCCGGGACGCTGGGCCGAATGGGCGCCTTTTCGTTCTACCCGACGAAGAACCTCGGCGCGGCGGGCGACGCGGGAGCCGTGGCCACCGACGACGATGAGCTGGCGGAGCTGCTGAAGAGCCTGCGCGTCCACGGTTCCGCGGTCACGTATCACCACAAGCGTGTGGGAGGCAATTTTCGCCTGGATGCGATCCAGGCGGCGGTGCTGGGCGCGAAGCTGCCCTACCTGGACGTCTGGAACGACCGGCGACGCGCGATCGCGCAACGGTACGGCGAGCTGCTGCGAGACGCGGCGCGCTCCGGACGGTTGACCCTCCCCGCCGAAGGGGCGGGGCAGCACCACGTGTACCACCAGTACGTCGTGCGCGTGCCCAACCGCGACGCCGTGCGCAAGCGCCTGTCCGAGCGCGGCGTCGGATCGGCCGTGTTCTATCCGCTGCCGCTCCATCTTCAGGACTGCTTCGAGGAGATGGGCGGCCGGGAGGGGGACTTCCCGGTGGCGGAGAGGGCCTCGCGCGAGGTCCTGGCGATCCCCATGTTCGCCGAGCTGTCGGACGCGGAGGTGGAGCGCGTGGCCGAGGCGCTGTCGGAGAGCCTGGCCTAGCCGGCGGGCGGGGGCGGGGAGCCGGCCCTCTCGCGCACCACGAATCCCTTGCGCGCCCGCGCCGCGTCCAGCGTGCGCCACAGGTACTCGCCCAGGACTCCCAGCGACAAGAGCTGCACGCCGGAGAAGAAGGCCAGGGCGACCATCAGCGAGCTCCAGCCCTGGATCGTCTGGCCGTGAACGATCTTGTACGCCACCAGGAACACGGCGTACGCGAATCCCAGGATCGCGAGCACCGCGCCGAAGACCGACATCCACCGCAGCGGCGCGTAGGTGAACGAGACGATCGCATCCACGAAATACTTGAGCTTCTTGGCCAGCGTCCAGCGGGATTCTCCGTCCTCGCGGGCGAGGCGGTCGTACGGCACCAGCGCCGTCGGAAATCCGCTCCACACCAGCAGGCCCGGCAGGGAGGTGTGGATCTCCCGGTTCTCGGCCAGGAAATCGATGGCGGGCCGGCCGATCAGGAAGCAGTCGAAACCGCCGGCCGGCATCTGCGAAAGCGCCAAGCCCCGCAGGACCCGGTAATACACGCCTGCGGCGGCGCGCGTGGTCCAGCTCTCCGGACGGCTCTTGCGGACGGCGAGGACGGCCGTCGCCCCCTTGCGCCAGGCGGCCACCATCTCGGGCAGCAGCTCCGGAGGCTCCTGAAGATCGGCGGAGAGCACGGCGGCCGCGTCGCCCCGC
>JBDTXY010000359.1:0-3595 GCA_040005945.1 Acidobacteriota bacterium | reverse complement strand
CGCCGCGACCAGCAGAGCCTCCGCTCGGTCCCAGTCTGCCGGAGTATCGATGTTGATGGATCGGGCACCGTCGAGCGGGTGCCCCAAGAGTCGGCGCCCGTAAAGGCTGTTCTGGCGGACGACTTTCGTCCGGGTGACGTAGACCGACCCGTCGCGGTGGAAGGCGGGCGGCAGATCTTGCCGACGCGGGATCGGGGCAGCCTCCCCCGTCGCCAAGCGAAGCTCGCCGTCGCTCGAACGGAAATAGACCCAGTGGGGATTATGCTCCGGCGGTACGGGGACGATCGTCACCACGGCATCGGCGCCGCTTCGCTCGCAGAGCTCGATGCAAGCGTCGATGTCCTCGGCACGCCGCAGCGGGCTCGTCGGCTGCAGAAGGCAAACGGCGTCGAACACGGCGCCGCGGGCTTCCAGCCAGCTCAGGGCGTGCTGTACGACATCCAACGTCGGCGTTTCGTCCCCGGCGAGGTCGCGCGGGCGCAGGAACGGAACTTCCAGTCCGCACCGTCGGGCCACCTCGGCGACCTCGTCGTCTTCCGTCGACAGGATCACGCGATCCAGGCGTCGGGCTTGCGCGGCCGCCTCCGCCGTGTACTCCAATAGCGGACGCCCGGCGAGGCTGCGGATGTTCTTTCGAGGAATCCCCTTGGATCCCCCCCTGGCGGGGACCAGCCCCAGCACGCTCATGGGAATCATCCGCCCGGTCCTTGCTTGACCGCCGTGGCGATGAGGTGCCGGGCTCCCCTCGCCTCGTTCTCGTCGACCGCGGCGGACTGCCAGGTGTTGACGAGATTTCCCACCATGCTCAATGCCGTTCGAATCGGATGGCGCGGGGACCAGGACTTCAGTCCGAGGGTGCGCCAACGTCCCGCTCGGATCGCGTAGCTCACGTGAGCCTGAGGGAACGAGGCCCGGAGCCTTTCGGTGAGCTGGAGTCGGGTGTAGTGCCGTTTGTGATCGGGATTCGTGTTCGGCACGAAGTCCCCGTTGGGAGTGGTCATGAGAAAGATCCCGCTCGGTTTCAGCACGCGATGGACTTCTCTCACGAAAGCGGCGTCGTCTTCGACGTGCTCGAGAACTTCGACCGACACCACGACATCGAATGCGTCGGTGGGCAATGTCGACCGAGTCATGTCGTCGTAGACGATCTCGCGAACATTGCTTCGGCGATCGAGCGTCAGCCTCCGGATGCCATCGTTGATGCCCAGGTTCAAGCGTTTCTGGACGTCCGTCTCTCGGGGCAACTCACTGATGGTGATCTCGGCCGGAACACCGATCGTGTAGTGGGATTTCCGGCCGCCGACGTCCAGGATGCTCAGCGCCTTTCCCGCGCTCGTCGACATCGCCTTCAGACGCCTTCGAACGATCTTGTAGAGCGGAGGCAGGAACGGCTCCGCGACGAGGTAGGACCGCTCGAAGCGCTTCACGGTCTTGGATCTCCAAACGGGGCGGGCGTCCGACGGGGCAGATGGCGGATCCCGGTGCTCAATACGTCAACCTCTTCTCGATTCTCAGTGGCGCCGTGGCGAGGAGTTCAGCGATCCGTGGGCCCGCTCGACCGTCGCCGTACAGGGGGTCCGAAAGGCGCTCGCTCGCGACTTGGGTATGAATCGCCTGGGCAATTTGGGCCCGGTCGTACCCGACATCGAGAACGTTGCGACCGCGATCACGCCCCGCCTGCCGCGACCCGATGTTGACGGCAGGCACTCCTAAATAGGAGCATTCTCGGATCCCCACACTTGAGTTCCCCAAGAGGCACCGCGAGCCCACGAGAAGCCTGAGGAAATCCTCGGGCTCCATGTTCTTGAAGAAGTGAATGTTGGGAGGACGCTCGATCTCGCGAAACGACCGAATCGCGTTGGACGTGCCGTCCGAACCGGCGTCGACGTTGGGCCAAAACCAGAACGTCGGCATTCCCAAATCTCGCACCGCGTAGAGCGTCTCCGAGGCGTCCCGCCGCGCCTCTTCATACTCCGTGGTCACGGGGTGCTGCATGACGACCAGGTAACCGTCCTTCAGACTCAGCGGCTCTCCCACACCCCCGTACTTGGTAAAGGGATCGAAAGGATGCGAGGGATCGGCCAGGACCCGAGCCGCGAGGTCGACCGACGGGCAGCCCGTCACGAACACGGTCGCCGGGTCCTCGCCCATCTTGACGATGCGCTCCGCGGAAGCGGTCGTCGAGGCGAAATGGAGGTTCGAAAGTTTCGTCACGGCATGACGCACCTTTTCGTCGATCGAGCCCGTGACTTCGCCTCCCTGGACGTGCGCCACCGGAATGTTCATGTACGACGCGGCCACGGCGGTGGCCAGGGTTTCGTACCGGTCAGCGATCGTCACGACGACGTCCGGCTTCAGGTTGTCGAAGACGGTCGCCAGCTCCAAGAGACCCAGACCGGTCGTCTTGGCCATCGAGGCCAGATTTTCTCCTTCGAGAACCATATAGACCCGGGCCGCGATCGGAAAGCCGTCCTCCTCCATGTACCGGATGGCCGTGCCGTATCGATCGAGCAGCGCGGACGCGCCGACGACCAGTTGGAGCTCGAGATCGTCGCGATCGCGGATCGCCTCGAGCGCCGTCTTGATCCGGCTGTAGCTGGGCCTCGCCGTCACCACGACGCAGACTTTGCGTACCGTGCCGTTTCGACTCAAGCGGCCCGCTCCATGTCGCGGGGCAGAGACACGCGCAGCGAGCCTGCCCGGCAGAGTTCCTGGACTCGTTTCAGGAACGGAATGAGCATCCGCTCCCCTTGGTCGTGCTCGCCCAAGAGGGCATGCGGATGGCCGTACACGACCAGCAGACCGCCCGCGGAGGCGCAGCGTTCCAAAAGCGACCGCGACCGCTGACCGAAGCCTCCCGGGGAGTTGAGTCGCACGCACGTGATGCCGGAAATGCTTTCCAACCGGCCGAGTGGTTCGAAATCCCGGCGCAGGGCCATCGCCAACAGGCGAGTGGGCAAGGGTCGATAAGCGACCCGGCAGAATTCGTACCCCGCCTCGCCCAGGGCCACACAAACATCCCGCAGGTCATTGCGTTGAGCGCCGGCCTCCCGGCGCTCGGCCAGGCTGAATGACCAGCCTCCGGGATAGTCGAAGGGTTGATTCCACGGAGGGACGAACGTCTTGACCGGAGCGCCCACGCACTGCTCGAGCGCCTCCTTGCTCAAGCGCAGAGTCTTGAGCAGCTCCACCCGACTCAGGCCGGGAAGCCATTCGTGGCGAAACGAGTGACTGGCCACCTCGTGCTTTGCGCCATGAATCCGGCGGATCTGCGCGGGATCGTGGTACGGCCGCTCGCCTTCCAGCGCCGCCGCACCCACCACCGCAAAGCACGCGGGAACCTCGTAGGCAGCGTGGAGCTCCAGCAGCCGTTCGGTGCACTCGAACTCCAGATGACCCCAGGAGGCCGGCCTGGGTTTCATGCGCGACCGATCCCAGCCCCACTGGGTGTCGTAGTCCCAGAACACCAGAAGCCGCGCGGGCTTCATCACCGCCGTCACTCGAGATCCTCTTCCCGCAGCGCCTCGTCCGCGCCGACCGAACGCTTCAAACGCGCGCCGACCAGATCGGGCAAGCGTGACGCCGGGATCCCGGT
>JBDTXY010000358.1:0-3599 GCA_040005945.1 Acidobacteriota bacterium | reverse complement strand
AGGTGCTCTTCGTCGTCGATCTTGATTTCGGTGCCGGCGTACTTGCCGATGAGGATGCGGTCGCCCTTCTTGACGTCCAAGGGGAACTGCTTGCCTTCCTCGTTGACCTTACCCTTGCCCACGGCGACGACTTCCGCCTCCATCGGCTTTTCCTTGGCGGTGTCCGGGATGATGATGCCGCCTTTTTTCATTTCGCCTGTCTCGAGGCGCTTGACCAGAATGCGATCGTAAAGTGGCCGAATCTTCATGAAACTCCTCCTCCTGCGGTTTGGTTTGACCGCCCTGGCCCATCGCAAAATCGGCCAGGTGCGGCGAGCGCGAATATTAGCACTCATCACTGTTGAGTGCTAGCAAGTCACCAGGCCGGGCGCTCGCTTATATCCTAAACTACTAATACATAGAGGTTTGTTCTCGCGGGGCCGCGAAAGCCTTCGACCCCATCGCCGCTCTTCGATGGACTTTGGCCAAGAGATCGGTGATCCTCGCGCATCGAATTTGAGATCTCTCGGTCATGAGCCTGAGCGGCGCCCGCGTCCTGATCACCGGCGGCCTGGGGTTCATCGGCTCCAACCTGGCCAGCCGGCTGGCCCGCGACGGCGCCCGAGTCACGCTCTGCGACGCGATGATCGAGGGCTACGGCGGAAACCTGGCCAACATCCAGGAAATCCGGGAACAGGTCGCGGTCAACTACGCCGACGTTCGGGACGAGTCGGTCATGGGACAGTTGGTCGAGGGCCAGGACGTCGTGTTCCACCTCGCGGCCCAAGTGTCGCACGTCATGTCGCTCTCCAATCCCTATCCCGACATCGACATCAACATCAAAGGCACCGCCGCGGTGCTGGAGGCCTGCCGCAAGCGGAACCCCTCGGCTTTGATCATCCGATCCGGCACGCGCGGCCAGTACGGACCCGCGGTGCGTTTGCCCGTGTCCGAGGAGGCGCCCTCGGATCCGCGCGGCATCTACGAGATTTCTCAGCTGTCCGCCGAGATGATCTGCCGCACCTACACGCGGATCCACGGCATCCGCACCGTGCCGCTGCGGTTGACCAATGTCTACGGACCTCGGGCCCAGATGAAGCACTCGCAGTTCGGGGTCGTGAATTGGTTCGTGCGCCTGGCGCTGGAGGGGCGGGCCATTCCGATCTTCGGGTCCGGCCTGATCCTGCGGGATTTTCTGTACGTCGAGGATTGCGTCGACGCGTTGCTGGCGGCCGCCCAGGAGCCCCGGGCCGTCGGCGAGGTCTTGAACGTCGGCCACGACCGGCCCTCCACGTTCCTGGAGGTCGCCCAGATCCTCTGCGAGTTGGTCCCCGGAGCCGCGATCGCGTTCACCGACTTTTCCGCGGAGCGCAAGGCCCAGGAGCCCGGCGACTTCGTCTCGGACATCACCAAAATCCGCGGGATGCTCGGTTGGGAGCCGCGCGTCTCCCTGCGCGACGGCCTTGCGCGCACAGTGGCGTTCTACCGGGAGCGACGTTCGGAGTACTTCTGAACGCCTCGCACTCGGGCGGCCGCCCGCCCAATTCGGTAAGCTATCGAGCAGGAAACGCATTGAGATCGGAGCAATTCGCGAGGATGCCGAGAAACCAGGCGAGAACAGTTCTCCGCTCTCGTCGGCGCGTCGGGCGAGGCTCAAAGCGATGATCTCCGTTCATCCCACCGCGCTGGTCGCCTCCAAGCAGATTGGTGACGGCACCCGGATCTGGGCTTTCGTGAACATCCTGGAGGGCGCCCGGATCGGCCGCGACTGCAATATTTGCGACCGCTGTTTCATCGAGAACGACGTCGTCGTGGGCGACCGCGTCACGATCAAGTGCGGGATTTCCCTCTACGACGGCGTGGTTCTGGAGGACGACGTGTTCGTCGGGCCGGACGTGACGTTTTCCAACGACGTCCGGCCCCGCAGCCGCCGGCCCCTGTCCTCCCATCCGCGAACGCTCGTGCGAACGGGCGCGAGCATCGGGGCCGGCTCGATCCTGCTGCCCGGCGTCACGATCGGCCGCTTCGCGATGGTGGGCGCGGGAGCCCTGGTGACGCGAGACGTGGACGACTTCGCGCTGGTCTACGGAAGCCCGGCCCGGATCCACGGGCACGTGTGCCGCTGCGGCAACGGCCTGCGATTCGAAGGCGACACCGCGGAATGCTCCTGCGGCAAGCGCTACCGGCTGGACGGGGACGGGACCGTGAGCGAATCCGAATGAGCGCGGGCGCCGCGGGCGTGGCCGTGCGAGTGGCCTTCGGGGACCTGGAGGCCGACTACGCGCAGAAGCGCCCCGCGATCGATGCCGCCGTCGCCCGCGTGCTCTCCAGCGGATGGTTCGTGCTGGGAGACGAGGTCGCGGGCTTCGAGACCGAGTTCGCCGCTTGGCTGGACGTCGCGCACGTCGTGGCGTGCGGCAACGGCACCGAGGCCATCGCGCTCGCGCTCCAGGCGGCGGGAGTCCGGGCGCAGGACGAGGTCCTCCTCCCGGCGAACACCTGCGTTCCCACCCTGTCCGGGGTGCGGCTGGCCGGCGCGAAAGCGCGCCTGTGCGACGTCGACCCGGAGACACTGACCCTCGACGCGGCCGCGGCCGAGGCCGCGCTGACGCCCTCCGTGCGCTTCCTGCTGCCCGTGCACCTCTACGGCGGGACGGCCGATCTCCCCGGTCTGCTCGCCCTGGCGGGACGGCGCGGACTCAAGGTCATCGAGGACTGCGCGCAGAGCCACGGCGCCAGCTCGAACGGCCGGATGACCGGGGGATTCGGCGCCGCGGCGGCATTCTCCTTCTATCCATCCAAGAACCTGGGGGCCTACGGCGACGGCGGCGCGGTGGCGACGCGGGATCCCGAGATCGCGGCGACTCTGCGCCAGCTGCGGCAGTACGGTTGGAGCCGCCGTGATTACGCGCAGCGGGAAGGATGGAACTCGCGCTTGGACGAGCTCCAGGCGGCGATTCTGCGGGCGAAGCTGCCCGCCCTGGCCCGAGAGAACGCCCGCCGCCGGGAGATCGCGGACCGGTACGACGCGGCCTTCGCCGCCCTGCCGCTCGCGGTGCTGCGCGTGCCCGACGGCTCCGTCCCGTCCCGGCACCTCTATCCCGTCCGAACGCCGCGCCGGGATGCGCTGCGCGATCACCTCTCGGCGCGCGGCATCGAGACGCGGATCCACTATCCGGTTCCGCTCCACCTGCATCCGGCCTACGCGTTCCTGGGCCATCGGCGCGGCGACTTCCCGGTCTCGGAGGCCGCCTGCGAGTCGGTCGTTTCTCTCCCAATCTACGCGACCCTGACCGACCCCCAGGTCGACGCGGTGATCGCCGCGGTCCTCGAGTTCTTCGGAGGCCGGCCGTGACGCGTCCTCTGGTGAGCGTGGTCGTTCCCGTCTACTTCAACGCCGAAAGCCTTCCCCGCCTGGGCGAGCGGCTGCGGGCGATCGCCGCGGCCGCGGACTTCGACATGGAGGTCGTCTTCGTCGACGACGGGTCGGGCGACCAATCCTGGGACCTGATCCAGGAGATCGCGCGCGGCTGGAGCGCCGCTCGCGGCATCCGCTTGACGCGCAACTTCGGCTCTCAGATGGCCGTCGTGGCGGGATTGCGGGAGGCGCGGGGCGACGC
>JBDTXY010000357.1:0-3602 GCA_040005945.1 Acidobacteriota bacterium | reverse complement strand
GAACACGGGCCCGAACTCGCGGCGATCGTCTTGGAACCGATCCGGAATCAAGAGCCGGAGGCGGGGTTCCTCGAGCGAGTCCGGTCCCTGGCCCGGAAGGCGGGCGCGGTTCTGGTGTTCGATGAGATCACCGCCGCATGGCGAATCACCTGCGGCGGCGCCCATCGGGTGCTGGGCGTCGAACCGGACGTGGCCGTTTTCGCCAAGGGGATGAGCAATGGTTACCCGATGGCGGCCATCCTCGGGGTCCGCTCCGTCATGGAGGCGGCACAATCGAGCTTCATCAGTAGCACGTACTGGACCGAGCGGATCGGTCCGACGGCGGCTCTGGCCACGATTCGAAAATTCCGAGACCGCGTGGTCGAGCGCCGTCTCGATGAGATCGGCGGAAGAATCCAGGACGGATGGCGAGAGGCGGGGGCCGCGGCGGGTTTGACGCTGCACGTCGACGGCATCCGCCCGCTCGGACACTTCGCATTCGAAGGCCCCGTGGCGCAAGCCGCTCGAACGCTCTTCGTGCAGCTGCTCCTGGAGCGTGGATTCCTGGCGGCGCCCGCGTTTTACGCAATGTACGCCCATCGGGACGATCACATCGCGGGTTACCTCGACGCCGTCCGTGAGGCTTTTCACGTCATCGGGCGCGCGATTCGGGAGGACGGCGTGGAGCGCATGCTCCAGGGACCCATCGCTCACTCGGGCTTTCGGAGACTGGTCTGATTTCGTCCGAACGTCTCCTCCTTCGCGCGGACGCCGATGAGGGCGTCGGCACGGGACATGTCATGCGTTGCCTGGCGCTGGCCCAGGCCTGGATCGACGCCGGGGGAACGGCAACGGTCGCGGCGTGCGCGATCCCCGGGTCGCTCGTCGCGCGGCTGGGCGATGAGGGCGTTGCGGTCGAGCGAATCCTCGAGCAACCGGGTAGCCAGGCCGATGCCGGTGCAACGGCCGCGATGGCCGAGAGCCTCGGAGCGAACCGGATCGTGTGCGACGGCTATCGCTTCGGATCCGCCTATCAACGAGCCGTGCGCGAGGCCGGGTCGCTGCTCCTGATCGACGACACCGGTGAGCTGGGCCCGTACGCCGCCGAGCTCGTGCTGAACCAGAACCTCCACGCGTCCGAGGCGCTGTATTCCGACCGGGCATCTCACACGACTCTGCTGCTGGGTCCCCGCTACATCCTGCTGCGGCGAGAGTTTCTCCGAGCCCAGCGGGTGAAAGGCCCTCTGGCCGAATACGCACGGCGCTTGCTGGTGACCCTGGGTGGGAGCGACCCGGTAGGGACGACGGTTCGCGTCGTACGCGCGCTCGGTTCGCTGGGAGGAGACACCGCAATCCGGGTCCTCGTGGGCCCCAGCAACCCTCGCTTCGAGGAGCTCGCGTTCGAGGCGGCAGCGGTTCCCAACCACTGCCAGGTCGTGACCGACGTCGGCCGCATGCCGTCCCATTTCGAGTGGGCGGATCTGGTGGTTTCAGGTGCCGGAAGCACTTGCTGGGAGCTCGCTTATAGCGGCGTACCCTTCGTCACGATCGCGCTCGCCGAGAACCAACGGCCGATCGCCAAGAGCCTCGAGGATGCGGGCGTTTCGCGGCATGCCGGCTGGTACGCCGATCTGGACGAGGGCGCACTGGCCGAAACGGTCGGCGATCTCGCCGGCGACCGGCCGGCGCGCACCGGGATGGCATCGGCGGGCCGCGCCCTCGTCGACGGGTTTGGGGCCGAGCGCGTCGTGGGCCAGATCGCTCGCGCCGCGGCGGCGTAGATGGGAGACGACGACGCTTGCGCATAGCCTACTTCGCCAACAATCGCCTGGGCGCCGACGTCGCGGACTACCTTCGAGAGCAAGGCGACGAGGTCGTCGCCCTGGTCCTGCATCCGGCCGACCGCCGGCGATTTGGCGAGGAGATCCTGGCCGCGACCGGTGTCGAGCCGGATCGCGTCTTCGACGCCTCGCGCCTAGATGGCGGCGATGTTCGAGACGCCATCGCCTCGGCGGGAGCCGAGATGGGGCTGTCGGTTCTCTTCGGCTATTTGCTACGCCGCCCACTGATCGACCTGTTCCCGCGGGGCTGCGTGAATCTCCATCCGGCGTACCTTCCCTACAACCGGGGCGCCTACCCGAACGTCTGGAGCATCGTCGAGGGGACCCCGGCAGGGGTCACCCTCCACGTCGTCGACGAAGGAATCGATACCGGAGAGATCCTGTGCCAGAAAACCGTCGCGGTCTCGCCGTCGGACACCGGGCAGTCGCTCTATCGAAAGCTCGAGGCCGCCAGCCTGGAACTCTTTCGCGAGGGGTGGCCGCGAGTGCGCGCCGGGCAGATCCGTCCGATCCCGCAGGGCGGTGAAGGGACCGCTCACTACGTCCGCGACGTCGAGAAGATCGATGCCATCGACCTCGATACGCGCTACACCGCCCGACATCTGATCGATATCCTCCGAGCGCGCACCTTTCCCCCATACCGCGGCGCCTATTTCCGCGACGGTCGCCGAAAGATCTTCGTCGAGATTCGATTGACGGTCGAAGGATCCGACTGATCCATGAAGAAATCATTGCAAAGCGTCGTAGACAGGGACTCGAAATCCACCGGCACCGGAGCGGCGTGGGCCCGTGAGGATCTCGTCCGCGGTCTTCGCCAGGTCGTCGTCGAGCCGGGCGATACCGTGTTCTTTCAGGTGTGTTCCGAGCCGCTGGGTTCCGCACGGGGGGCGAGTACGGACGGTGAGCTCTGCCAGATCCTGGAGGGCGCCCTTCGGGAGGCGGTCGGGCCCAATGGCACGATCCTGACGCCGTCGTACACCTTCTCGTTTTGTCGACAGCAGGTGTTCGACGTCGCCGAGAGTCCGACCGTCCGGGGCCCTTGGAACACGTTCACGCCGTTCCCCGACCACCTCCGCCGGCTGCCCGGCGCGATTCGCTCGCGGGATCCCATCTTTTCGACGGCGGGGTTGGGGCCACGAGCCGCTCAGCTGCTCACTGGCCTCCCACCGGTGTGTCTTGGAGAGGACAGCGTACACGCTCGGCTCCGCAAGGTTGGCGGCAAGATCGTCATCGTCGGAGTCGGCCTCTACGAGGCCATCTTCCGCCACTACGTGGAGTCGGTGACTCGGGTGCCTTGGCGCTACGACAAGCTGTTTACCGGGGTGGTGCGGGAGAACGGCAAGGATCGGCGCGAGGGATGGCTCTACAACGTGCGCATCCTCGCTTCCAACGGCGATCCCGCCGGGGAAGCGCTGGAGCGGCTGTCCCGCGACCTCGGAATCTGCCGCGCGGCTCCTCTGGGAGACGGCGAGATCCTCTGCGTGGACAGCGAGGCCTTCTTCGAGCTGACGACGCGCGAGCTTCGGCGCGACCCGTGGTTCACTGCCCGAGGGCCCGCCGGCGATCCGCTGGCCATCGAGGAGGCTCGTACCGAGGCTAACACGAAGCTCGCGCCGCTCGCGCCGAACGCATCCATGAGCAAGATCATCGAGTCGCTCTGGAAACTGCCACGCGATCTCGTTTCGAATGGCTACGACGCCGCCCTCCGTGCGCTGTCATCTCAAGTCCCGATGACGATCCACGAGTATCGGACCGGAACGGAGTGCTGGACCTGGATCGTGC
>JBDTXY010000356.1:0-3607 GCA_040005945.1 Acidobacteriota bacterium | reverse complement strand
TTCGGCCGCGACGTGATGGTCACGCGCAAGGGGGCGATCCGCGCGAGGCGGGGCGATCTCGGAATCATTCCGGGCTCGATGGGAACCGGATCCTTCATCGTTGCCGGCTTGGGCAACCCCGAGTCTTTTGAGTCCGCGCCCCACGGCGCCGGCCGGAAGATGAGCCGCGGCGCCGCGCGCCGCACGTTCACGAAGGAAGACCTCGCCGCCCAGACCGCGGGTGTGGAATGCCGCAAAGACGCCGGAGTGATCGACGAGATCCCCGGCGCCTACAAGCCGATCGAGGAGGTCATCCAAAACTCGTCGGACTTGGTCGAGGTCGTCTCCCAGATCAAGCAAGTCGTCTGCGTCAAAGGGTAAACCGCGCGCCGAGTCCGGGATCCCTCGCTTCGCTCGGGATGACAGGCTTATCGGGCCGCGGCGTCATGACCGTGGCCACTTCGATCCCTCGCTCGAGGCGCTGTCTCTTCAGTTCGCATCGCGAATAGTCTCCCGACGAAGGAGGGAGGAGGTTCGCGATGCGGGAGCCCGCAGCGATCGCGCAGCAGCGCGACGCGCGAGGGCGACGGTTGGTGGAGCTGACCAGGATCGAACTGGCGACCTCCTGAGTGCGATTCAGGCGCTCTCCCAAACTGAGCTACAGCCCCACGCGAGAGGGCGCGGAGGATAGCACGCTCGGGCGGAGGCGGCAAACACGGATGTCACACCGCTGGGATCGGAGCCGCGGCTTCCGCCCGTCGTGTGGCGATTCTCCGCACGAGGATCTCGGTCATCCAAGTGACGTCCGCGACTAAGATCAGGTCGCAGAGCGCGTGAAACGTGTACAGATGGCGAATCTCCTGGGAGTCTCCGATCGTCGAGCCGAGGAACGTGTTGACGGCGATCACGACGAGCAGCGACAGACCCTCTCGCACACGACGGCCGCGGGTCGAGGCCCGCCGGTAGGTCGCACCGGCGGCCGCAAGCGTGCCGCCCAACAGCACGAGCAACCACGGAAAGCCAGAGAGGTGGATCCGCAGGCCGCTCCAGATCCCGCGAGCTTTCTGGAAACGTGCGGCGCCCGTCTCCTTCGCGAAGTTGCCGAGCTCGTGGGGCCGGAGAGCGTACGAGACCCGGGCGGTTCGCGCGAGGAGCGAGAGGAGCCGCTTCGGATGCCGCAGCAGGAAGAGCTGGACCGTGGGCCCCGAACGCTTGACGAACGCAAGAACCGAAGGATTCCGGGACGGCGATTCCGGTACCCAAGCGTTGACCCCGGCAAACCGCGCCAAGGACGGATCGAGGCCTAGCTCCGCGAGGTCCCGCCCGGGATCCGGAGAGTTCGGGAGGATCTCCCTGAAGAGCATGTCGTAACGCGTAACCCATCCGATCGAGCGGTCCGCGCTTCGGTAATAGCGCCACGCCAATGCACAGAGAGCCACTGAGAGCACGACGGCCACAGCCCTCGAGTGCCGCCCGCTTCCTCTCCAGGCCATGGACAGCCCGAAGACCGCCAGAAGAGGAGCGTCGATGACTTCCTGCGGCTTGGAGGTGATCCACAGCGCAGCGCATAGGAAGTATGCCGGAAGCAGCGGCCCCGCCAGGCGGCCGCGTCGGAGTCCGTGCGCGGCAACGGCCACCGTCAGCATCAGGAACAGGAAGGACGCGGTCTGGCTGTAGAGCGAGTTGAAGGGTGCGACGAAGCCGACGTCCGTGAAGAAAAAGACCAGCAACGCCGCGGCCAGGACTTGCGCGGCCGCGGATAGATCGCGGCAGGCGGACACGAGGCCCCCCAGAGCCGCCAGGAGAAGCAGAATGTGGAGGGCCGCGAGGACACGGATGTCGAAGGCGGTAGTCGACCCCAGGGCGCGGCTCGCGCGGACCGCCAGCTCGACCAGAAGCACTTCGGAGCTCCGGTAGCCTCCGGGATCGGGCGTCCGCGCAACCAGGCGGAACCGCGGTTGCATCCATCCGAACCAACGCTCCTCCGCATTCTCGCTCGTATGCGCCAGGCCGGTCGGCAGAGCGAGGCGCGAAAAGTCCCCGTTGTCCGCCAGACCGACGATGGGTGGGACGAGCAACTGGAAGGCCAGAACCGTGGCCGAGGCGGCGATCGTAATCGCCACGGCGATCGTGTTCCGGGATATCGGTCGTGCATGCATCGCGCGAAGCCTAACCTCGATCGACTACTATTTCGGCGGTGAATCACGGGATCGACTTTCCTTCATTTCTGCTCGCGTTCGCCTCCGCGTTGATCGGCGCGAAGATCTTCGGCGAGCTGGCCGAGCGCATCGGGCAGCCTGCCGTGCTCGGCGAGCTGTTGGTCGGGATCGTGCTGGGTCCCTCGGTCCTGGGTCTGGTCCCCCTGACGTCGGGCGTCTTCCTGCTGGCGGAGATCGGCGTCGTGCTGCTCCTGTTCGAAGTGGGTCTCGAGACGGACCTGGGTGAGCTCATTCGGGTCGGCGCGCCCGCGCTGGTGGTGGCGTTGGTCGGCATGGCGCTGCCGTTCGCGGGCGGGTACGCCGTGACCCGCGCCCTGGGCTATGAGTCGCTCACGGCGGTCTTCGTCGGCGCGGCGATGACGGCGACTTCCATCGGAATAACGGCGCGCGTCCTTTCGGAGCTCCATGCCCTGAAGACGCGCGAGGGACAAATCATCCTGGGCGCGGCCGTCATCGACGACGTGCTGGGGCTGGTGGTTCTCGCGATCGTCAGCCGGGTGGCGGAGAGGGCCGGCTCGAGGTCGGGGCGGCCGCGAGGTCCGGCGCATTCGCCATCGTGTTCT
The DNA here is from genome assembly GCA_040005945.1 of Acidobacteriota bacterium. Lineage (GTDB taxonomy): Bacteria > Acidobacteriota > Thermoanaerobaculia > UBA5066 > Gp7-AA6 > DAHUXD01. Next base: position 846 of record JBDTXY010000356.1, on the reverse strand, counting down.
TGATCGCGGCGATCGGTATCGGGATTCCCCTGGGTCAGCGGCTGATCCGCGTCGTGGGGAAGACCAGCGTGCGAGGAGTGTTGGTGGCCACCGCCGTCGCGTTCGCGCTGGCCGTGGCGTGGGCGGCCCAGAAGGCGGGATCGGCGCCCATCGTCGGCGCCTTCGCCGCGGGGATGGCGCTGGCCAGAACCAATCGCCGGCACGACATCGACACGGCGCTCCGGCCGATCGTGGATATCTTCGCGCCGGTTTTCTTCGTGTCCGTCGGCGCACAGGTCGACGTCAGGCTGCTCGACCCCTTCGTGGCCGAGAACCGGCCGGCTCTGTGGCTGGGCGTGGCCCTGACGGCCGTGGGGCTGGCCGGCAAGTTCGCCGCCGGATTTTTTGCGTGGGGCAGGGTCCACCGCGCGTTCATTGGCGCGGGGATGATGCCGCGAGGCGAGGTCGGGCTGATCTTCGCCTCGCTGGGCCTGGCGACCCGGGCGTTGCCGCAGAAGGTCTTCGTCGCCCTCCTCCTCGCGGTGTTCGCCACGACCTTCGTCACGCCCCCGCTGCTGAAGGTGCTCCGACCGAAGCCGGGCTGATCGGCGTCATCCCGAGGCAGCGTCGACACCCCCGAGGCGCTCACCCCCTGCGCAGGTCGGTGAGCGAAGCGTTGAGCAAGGCCCGGCGCTCGGCGTCCATCCGATTGAAGAGCGGCTCCAGGACCATCGACACGCGGTCTTCGCGGTACGGGTTGACGTGATAGAGCTCGGGGGCCAGGGCCTCGACGACGCGCGCCACCGTGATCTCCCGGCCGGGCAACGCGAGACGAAAGCCCGCCGCCGGATCGCCGGCCAGGATGCC
>JBDTXY010000355.1:0-3612 GCA_040005945.1 Acidobacteriota bacterium | reverse complement strand
GAGGCCCGCGCCGATTCCCGGCAGGATCGTGGCCCAGCCCGGCATCCAGCGCTCGAGCGGGTCTCGCAAGAGCAAGGCCGATCCGAGGCCGATCAGGACACCGCAGGCACGATGGGGCCCTGGAACCCGCGCAGGGCCGCGATCCCCAGCAAGATCGTCCCGATCAACAGGAGGATCGGGCCCGGACCGCGGAAGTGGACGTGCCGGGCCAGGATGAAATAGATCCCCAGGGCCAGCAGGGCCACGCCCAGGTTCAGACGGCGCCGGTCGTCGTTCATCGTTTTCGAGCCAGCTGCGCAGCACGTTCGCCGGGGCCGATGGCCTTATCACCATCCCACTTGAAGAAGCCCTCCGACGACTTCTTGCCGGTCTTCCCCTCCGCGACCAGAGTCTTCAGGATCTCCGGCGGGTCGAAACGATCCGATGCCGAGGGAAGCTCCGCGGCCAGGGTCTCGGCGATCGCGAGGCGGACGTCGAGCCCGACCAGGTCGCTGGTCTTCAGCGGCCCCATGCGATGGCCATAGCCCAGCTCCATGGCGCGATCGATGTCCGCGGCGTCGGCCACTCCCTCTTCCAGCATGCGCATCGCCTCCAGGCCCAGCGCCACGCCCAGGCGGGACGTCGCAAACCCCGGGGAGTCGAGGACGGAAACCGCTTGCTTGCCCAGCGACCCGATCAGCTCCAGGGCGCGCTGCCGCGTCTGCTCCGAGGTGTCCCGGCCGGCCACGAGCTCGACCAACGGCATCGACCCGACCGGGTTGAAGAAGTGAATTCCGATGACCCGATCCCGCCGGCCGGTAGCGCGGGCGATCCGCGTGATGGACAGCGACGAGGTATTGGAGGCCAGGATCGTGCGCTCGGGGCAGAGGTCGTCGAGCTCGGAGAAGACCATGTGCTTCAGGTCGATCGCCTCCAGCACCGCCTCGATCGCGAAGTCGACCTCGGCGGCATCCTTCAAACGCGTGGCGACGCGCAAACGGTGGCGGGCCTTCTCGGCGGTCTCCGTGGACAGCCGGCCCTTGTCGATCGCGCGGCCCCACGAAGACTCCACGTGGCCCCGCACCCCGCGCTGCGCCTCGGGGTCCGCGTCGAAGACGAACGTCTCGTGGCCCGAGATCGCGCACAGCCCCGCGATGCCGCGTCCCATGGTGCCTGCGCCGACGACGAGAACCGAGGCCATGACGGCGGGTATTAGATCAAGAGTCTCGCCGCGTTGTCCCAGAGAATCTTTTTCTTCGCCTCTTCGGAGATCGGCAAGGCCACGAAATCCTGCACGTTCTTCTTCATCGAGGCCACACCGGGGCTGGGATAGTCGGTTCCCCAGAGGCAGCGATCCGCGATGTCCTCCAGCCGGGGCAAGTACTCGAGCAGCTTCTTGGGCGGGATGCCGGAGAGGTCCAGGTGGACGTTGCGGTGCCGGCGCACCAGAAAGACGGCCGTCTCCATGTAGAGGGGCCGGCCCGCGTGCGCGAGGATGATCGGGAGAGCCGGAAAGTCCACGGCGACGTCGTCGGCGGCCATGGGGTCGGCGAACCGGTTGCGGGCGCCCGGGAAGATCGAGGTGCCCGTGTGGATCATGACCGGCCGTCCCCGGGCCTGCGCGGCGGCGTAGATCTTGCCCAGGCCCTCCTCGCCGGTCACGTAGGCGTTGGCGGCGAAGAGCTGATGCGGAGGGTGAATCTTGAGCAGGCGGATTCGCCCATCGTCGAACAGGCGCTCCGTGTCGCCGCCGGGATCCCGGGAGAAGCGCGGATGGACCGATCCCACGCCCGCGAGCCGGTCCTCGTGGCCCGCCACATAGCGCGATACCCATGCGTTGACGGAGGCATCGAACCCCATCACGTCGGGGGCCACGTAGTTGATCAGGGCCGCCCGCTCGACGCCCTCGCGATCCATCAGGCGCAGCAGCTCGCCGGGGTCCGACAGCGCCGTTTGGACCTGAGCCAGGTCGCGGCGGCCGGCCGTCATGAGGGCCCGCGCCTCCGGCTTGAGCTGCTCCCAGGGTTGAACGTGGATGTGGCAGTCGAAGACGCGCATGCGCCAAGGTAGCCTAGCAGGGGAGCGGTCGAGCGGAAGAAGTCTGGTAGATTCGTCTCAAGAACCATGACCCCGGATCCTCGAATGCGCCGTCTCGTGATCGCGGCAATGCTGGCGTCGGCGCTGGCGCTTTCGTCGGAAGCCTCTCCGGCCCGCGAGCCGTCGCCGCTGAAGAAGCCGTCGGCCGTGCCGACCCCGGTGCCTTCACCGGTTCCGCCCGAACGGGTGTCTTCGTCGCTGCACAAGGGGGCCGCCGCCTCCCCGGGCGCGCAGCGCTACGAGAACCCGAACATCAAGTTCTCCAAGCTCCGGCGCGTGGAAGAAGTCGACCTCGACAACGACGGAATCTCCGAGGCGCTGGTCGAAGGGATCGGCACGGTCAAGAGCCTGCCGCCCGACGTCCCGGCGGTGGGATTTCTCTCGCGCGCGCGGCTGCCTTTCGAGAACCCGCTCCTGGCCGTCTTCCGGAAGAAGGGCAACGAGTGGGACCTGCTCCTGGTGGTGCATCTTCCGATGCGGTGCACGCAGAGCGACGATCCGGCCAAGTGCGACGAGTTGGTGGCGTTTCGCAGCGTGGAGTTTCGATTCGACGACCGGCCGCAGGTCGCCGTCCAGATCGTGCACGCCGGAGAGCCGCGGCTGGCCGAGACGCTCATGTACCGGTTGGACCGGGGCCGCCTGGATACGACGTTCTCTTCGGCGCTGCCCCGCGCGGGCGTGGACGTTGATTTCGGTCCCGAAGGCGTCACCCGCAAGATCGCGGTCGACACCTTCATCAACAAGGAGCTGCCGCCCCGCTATCGCAGCTTCACGCTCACGACGAGCTACATCTTCGGCGAACGCAAGTTTCGGATTCTTTCCGAGAGCATCGAGCCGGAGTGGAGCGACCGCGAGGATTTGGACCTCTCCTATTGGGGCCTCGTGCATCAATCCTCGTTTTCCGGCGACCTCACCCGGCTCCGCGAACGCCAGAAGAGGGCCGCAACGGAGGCTTCCGCGTCGCTGGATCCGGCCGAGCTGGTCAAGAAGCGTTTTCCCGACGCCCGGGACGTGCGCATCGGCCTCAAGCAGCCGGGCGTGGCCGTGGTGTACTTCGAGCGGATCGGCTGCTCCGCCCACGTCGTCATGTACCAGCCGCTGCGCCAGTGGGAGGGCGACAAGAGCCTCTGGGATTTCGCGGTGATCCGTTCGCCGGAAGAGCCGGCGTACGAGTGCCTGGCGGAGGCGCCCTTGAAGGTGCAATAGCCGTCAGCCGTCAGCTCTCAGCCGGATTCTCGAGCCCCGTGCAGCCACCCATGCCGCAGCGAGAATCAGGGCGTTGACGGAGGTTCCGGCGATCACCGGATCCCAGCCCGCGAAGAGAGCCGGCGCGAAGCGACCCGCCGCGGCCGTCGCCCCGCCCGCGATCATGGCGGCCACGGCGGCGGGAGCGGGGATCGACAGCCGAGCCGGCAGGAACGCGGCCAGCACCGGCAGGATCAGGCCCGCCGCGAAAATCGAATAGCCCAGCTTCAAGGTCAGCAGGACGTTGCGGTCGAGCGCCAGCGCCGTCAGCAACCCGAGGGCTCCGTACAC
>JBDTXY010000354.1:0-3634 GCA_040005945.1 Acidobacteriota bacterium | reverse complement strand
GCTACACTCCCGCCACTTCGTCGCTCCCCTCGTTGATGCCTTCGAAGAGCATCGTCGAGAGGTAGCGCTCGCCCGTGTCGGGCAGCATGGCGAGGATGACCGAGCCCTTGGGCGCCTTGTCCGCGACCTTTCGCGCCGCGGCGAAGGTCGCGCCCGAAGAGATGCCGCAGAAGATCCCCTCCTTCGAGGAGAGATCGCGCGCCATGTCCCGGGACTCGGTGTCGTTGACCAGGACGATTTCGTCGTAGACGTTGCGGTCCAGGACGGCGGGGATGAAGTTCGGCGTCCAGCCCTGGATCTTGTGCGGCTTCCATTCCTGCCCGGAGAGCAGCGCCGCGCCCTCCGGCTCGGAGACGACGACCTTGATGTCCGGACGCGCCTTCTTGAGCATCTCGCCGGCGCCGGTGAGCGTGCCGCCGGTGCCGTATCCGGTGACCCAGTAGTCGAGGCGCTTGCCGGCGAAATCCCGCAGGATCTCGGGGCCGGTCGTGTTGCGGTGATATTCCGGGTTGGCCGGATTCTCGAACTGCCGCGCCAGGAACCAGCCATTGTTCTTGGCGATTTCCTCGGCCTTCTTGACCATGCCGGTGGCGCGCTCGGCGGCAGGCCACAGCACCACTTTGGCGCCGAGGATTCGCATGAGCTTGCGCCGCTCGACGGAAAAGCTGTCCGACATCAACGCCACGAACGGATAGCCCTTGACGGCGCAGACCATCGCCAGCGCGATGCCGGTATTGCCGGAGGTCGCCTCGATCACGGTCTGGCCGGGCTTCAATTCGCCGCGCCGCTCGGCATCCGCGATGATCGCGATCGCCAGGCGGTCCTTGACGGAGGACAGCGGGTTGAAGGCCTCGCACTTGACGTACATTGTCACTTGCGCCGGCGCCAGGCGGTGGATCTTCACGACCGGCGTGTTGCCGATCGTGTCCAATATGCTTTCGTAAATCATGCATCCCTCCTCACGAGAAGTTCGAGGGGGGTAGGATATGGTTTCATGACTCAAAAACCCACTGGGATTATTCTGGGCGCGGCCTTGCTCGCCGCTGCCGGTTACGCCGCTGCCGCTCCCCGCACGATGCGGGTGGATTATTTCCACACGGGCAACGCCTCCGAGGAGCGTTACAGCCTGGACCGCGTGGTCTTAGAGCCGCTGCCCTGGCCGGGCAACCCGCGGCGGGCGATCGACGACACGAACCTGGGCAAGTACGTCTTCGAGGTCATCGATCGCAAGAGCAACCGGATCGTGTACTCCCGGGGCTTCGCCTCGGTGTTCGGAGAATGGGAGACGACCGCGGAGGCCAAGAACGCGCGCCGCACGTTCTCCGAGTCATTGCGATTCCCCGCGCCGGATTCTCCGGTGCAGATCGTCCTGAAGAAGCGGGACGACTACAACGCGTTCCACGAAGTCTGGTCCCTGCCGCTGGACCCCAAGGACGTTTTCATCGACACCGCGGCGCCGCCATCTCCCGGGCCGCTGCTGGAGATCCAGAAGTCGGGTCCGCCGGCCGACAAGGTCGACTTCCTGATCCTGGGCGACGGGTACACCGCCGCCGAGAGGGGGAAGTTCGAGAAGGACGCGCGGCGCTTAACCGACCTGCTCTTCGCCGTCTCGCCCTTCAAGGAGCGGCGCGCGGACTTCAACGTCTGGGGCGTGTGCCCCGCGGCGGAGGAGTCGGGCATCTCGCGCCCGTCCGTGGGAATCCATCGCCGCTCGCGGATCGGCGCGACCTACGACGCGTTCGGCGTCGAACGATATGTGCTGACCTTCGAGAACCGCACCTTCCGGGACGTTGCCTCCTTCGCTCCCTACGAGTTCGTCGAGATCCTGACGAACTCCAAGACGTACGGCGGGGGAGGGATCTTCGGGCTCTACAGCACGGTGGCCGCCGACAGCCTGTGGGCGCCCTACGTCTTCGTGCACGAGTTCGGGCACCACTTCGCCGGCTTAGCCGACGAGTACTTCACCTCCGCGGTCGCCTACGAGCCCTCCGTCAAGCGCGTGGAGCCCTGGGAGCCCAACGTCACCGCGCTCCTGGACCCCAAGGAGTTGAAGTGGAAGGACCTGCTGACGCCCGGAGTTCCGATCCCGACCCCGTGGCCCCAGGAGGAGTTCGAGAAGACGTCTCGCGACTTCCAAAAGAGGCGCCGCGAAATCCGGGCCGCCAATGGGCCCGAGGAGCAGATGGACGCGCTCTTTCGCGAGGAGCAGACGCACGAGACCAAGCTTCTCTCCGCCGACGCCGGGAAAGTCGGCGCGTTCGAGGGCGCGATGTATGAAGCCAAGGGCTACTACCGTCCCCAGAGCGACTGCATCATGTTCACGCGCGACGCGGTGCCGTTCTGCGCCGTCTGCCGCCGCGCGATTGCGCGCGTGATCGATCTGTACACGGCCCATCCGTCGTGAGCTTTCGGCGAGGCCTCGCGCTTTCCGGATTCGCGCGGCGCCACCTCGGGCGGATGTCGCGGGGGCGGCGCGAGGTCATGACGCACCTCGAGAAGCCCAGCCCCGCCAACCTTCCGATGCCGACGTTCGTCCAGCTGCGCGTGACGAACCTCTGCAATCTCCGCTGCAAGATGTGCGGGCAGTGGGGAGACACCGGCATCTTCCGTTCCCAGTCCAGCTCCGCGAACGCGACCGACGGCGCGCTGGAGCGCCAGAGGATCCAGGAGCTCATCGGCGCCAAGCGCCAGCTCGCGCTGGGCGATTACGTCCGCCTGCTGGACGAGCTGGCCCCGGCCCAGCCGATCATCAGCCTCTTCGGCGGGGAGCCGTTTCTCTATCCCGACATCCTGCCGCTGATCCGCGAGATCAAACGACGCGGCTTGACCTGCACGGTCATCACCAACGGCGGCCGGCTCGCGGCGCTGGCTCGCGAGCTGGTCGAAGCCGGCATCGATTCCATCGCGGTTTCGATCGACGGTCCGCCCGAGGTGCACGACCGGATTCGCGGGTCCGCCGGCAGCTTCGAGAAGGCCGCCGACGGCCTGCGCGCGATCGCGCACTGGCGCGAAAAGCTCAAGCGCCCCCTGCCGATGACGATCGCGATCCTGCCCGTGACCGAGCTGAACATGGGCGCGATCGCTCCGGCGGTCGAGGCCTTGCGGCGGCTGCCCCTGGACACGATCAACGTGGGACTGCGGTGGTTCATCCCGGAGCGCGTCGGCGCCGAATACGAAAAGGTCATGCGCGAGGAGCTGGGAGTCGCCGCGACGTCGTGGCAGGGATTCGATTTCGACTGGGCCTCGGTGGCCGCCTCCCACGAAGAGCAGATGGTCTCCCTCGTCAAGCTGCTGAAGGGGCTGAAGCGGCGGCGGTTCGTGGATTCGGCGATGGGACGGCCGTGGACCTCGTTCGTGCCCGACGTGCCGCCGGAGAGGGTTCCGGAGTATTTCTCCAACTTCCAGGAGACCTTCGGACACAAGATGTGCCCGGTCGCGTGGTACTTCGCGCAGGTGGAGCCCGACGGCGAGGTGACGTTCTGCGGCGATTTTCCGGACTACTTCATCGGAAACGTGCGCAAGCAATCCTTCCGCGAGATCTGGACGGGCGAGAAGGCCCAACGGTTCCGCGCCAAGCTGGCCAAGGAGCCGCTTCCCATCGGCGCCCGCTGCTGCGGCAACTACGTCTCCGGGA
>JBDTXY010000353.1:0-3636 GCA_040005945.1 Acidobacteriota bacterium | reverse complement strand
GGCCGCGGCAAGCGCGCTTCCCGCCGCTTCCTCGGGAAGGTGCGGCACCTTCAGTTCCAACACGAGCAGCGTGATCGCGATCGCGAAAACGCCGTCGCTGAACGCCTCGACGCGGCCCGTCTCCTTGTCCTCGACGAGGGAAGTCACGCCTCGAACGCGTTACGGCTTCGCCGGCGCGGGCACGGGAGTCGCCGAGGCATGGTCCGCCACCAGGAGCCACTTTCCGCCGATCCGTTTCAAGACGACGACGTAGCGGCCCTTGAGCACGACCGGATCGCCGCCCTTCTTGGGCTGAAGAGTGAAGCTGTAGTGGCCCCAGCTCCCGGTGAGGTTCCCGGACGTCTCATAAGACGTGTCCGTCAGCGCTGCGTCCGCGACCGTGTACGCGTCGAGATAGCCGGCGTAGACGCCGCGGATCGCCTCATGGCCGCGCGCCTCGGGCGCGTCGGGCAGCCACATCACGGCGTCCGGCGCATAACAGGCGACGATCGCGTCGAGATCGTTCGCCTTCATGGCCTTTTCCCACGCCCGGTCGGCCTTCTGCGGCGTGCCCTGCGCACACAGCGCCGCGGATCCGAGCATCAGCACACCGACGAGCCCCGAGCCCAGGACGAGCTTCTTCATGTTTCCTCCTCGCAGTTCTGGGGGCGGATCATATGCCCCCGGCGCTATACCAACGGTTGATACAGCGCGGCCACCGCGCCGGCGGGGTCGGGGCGTCGGCCACCGTGAGGTCGACCCAGGAGATCTCGCCCACGCCGGGCGCTTTCGGATCGGTCATGCGTCCCCCTCGTCTGTCGTCGGCCGCCGCTTTTTCTTGTAAACCGCCCGCACCACGGACCGCGGCGCCGCGCGGTCGATCGATCCCGCTGCGTCGCGGCCGCGCGCGTCTTTCATCGCCGCGCGGATGAAGCGGCCCACGTGGGGCTTGTGCAGGTCGTCCAGGCTCTCGATGCGGAGGTGGCGAATCCAACGCCCCGAGCCCTGGAGCAGGCGATCCGGATCCGGGAGCTGCGATCCCCGATTGAACCCCAGGTTGACCCACTGCGCGGTGACGGCGATGTGGCAGAAGGCGTCGCCCGGCCGATCGGTCAAGGAATAGCCCATGGCGACGGCGTTGGAGGCATCGGTGATCTGCTCGTGGGCCAGGGGCGCCTCGGCGAGCACGAAAGCGCGAACCCGCAGCGCCACCTTGGCCATCTCCGGGCTGAATGCACCCAGAAACCTCTTGAGCTCGGCTCCCGGAGACCGGCGCGTGGCAGTCATGCGGATTCCAATCTGATGAGACCGAAGATACCGCGCTCAGCGCCCGCCCAATCGCCCGAAGACGCAGATGATCTGAAGCAGGACGAACGCCAGCACGACCGCCGCCAGCAGCGCCTTCCGAAAGACGCTCCAACCCTTCACCAGCGGAGCACCGCATCGCAGGCAGGTCTGAGTCACATCCAGGTCGTTGTCCGCCTGGCAGCTCCAGCAGGTCACGCGCTAATCGAACTCGAAGTTGGGCGTCGTCTGCTCGGATCCGACTCGTCCCGTGGCGATGTCGGCCTTGACGTAGTTCTCGCCCTTGACCGGCGAGCCCGAGAGTCGTCGCAACATCGCGATCTGCCCGAAGTGGGTCAGCGCATCGGCAATCGGGCCTTGAAAGAGGACGTTGGGGGGACAAACCAGCTCCGCGCCGGAGGCGAGGTACGCGTCCACGCGCCGGACGGCTTCGAAGAAGCGATCCACCTCTCGCTCCCAGGGCAAGGGCTGAGAGTCCTTCCAGGCGTTCTTTCCCTGGGCGAGCGCGAGCGCCCAGTCCATCAGGTCGCCGATGTGCGCCAGGATCGCTCCCGGGGTTCGCGTGCCCTCCGCGATCCGAAACTCCGCGAAGCTCGCCGGGGCCCCCCGCAGCGCCTTGCCGCCGCGATACGCGAGGGTCGCCAGCGTGTGGCGCAGGAGATCCTGCGCGGAATCGCCGCCGTCGTCGCTGGTCATCCCAGGTCCCCGAGCTGCGACAGCATTCCGAACTCGTCGACGATTTCCCAGTGCTCGATCAATCGACCGTCCTCCAAACGATAGAAGTCCATGCCGCGCACGGAAAGCCGGCGGCCGGTGGGGGCGATGCCCAGGAACGTCCCCTTGTGCGTGCCCCGCCAGTAATAGCGGGCGGCCACGATCTCGCCCTCGGCGATCAGCTCCTCCAGCGTGAAACGCAGGTCGGGGAACGCGGCCTTCATGGCCTCGATCTTGACGCGCACGCCGGCGCCTCCCGCCGCCTGGTTGGCGACGGGGTTGTGCTCGACGTAAGACGATCCGACCAGCTGGTCCAGGAGACCCAGCTTCCCGCCGTTCAAGACCTCGTCGAAGAGGCGGCGGATCAGAGCCTTGTTGCGCTCGGTGCTCATGGAGGCGTCTGGCCGGAGCGTTCCAGCATCTGACCGGCGATTTCCTTGACGAGCTTCGCGCAGACCATCGCGGTCATCCCCGAGGAGTCCATGCTGGGGTTGAACTCCACCACATCCGCCCCCACGATGGGTCCGCGAATCCTCTGGATCACGTCGACGGCCTGCCGGGTGGTCAAGCCGCCGGGCTCTCGGTGGGAAACTCCCGGCGCGTGCGCGGGGTCGAGCCCGTCCAGATCGAAAGATATGTACACCGGCCCGTCGAACTCCGGGGCCCATCCATCCCGAAAGTCTCTCATCTCCATCGCCTCGACGCCGAACCTGGTGATCTGCTGCCGCTGATGGGCGTTGATCGTGCGAAGGCCCACCTGCACCAGGCGCTGGACCAGCCGCTCCTCCATGATGCGCGCGAAGGGACACGCATGGGAGGACCGATTTCCCTCGAACTCGTCGTAGAGATCCGGGTGCGCGTCGAAGTGCAGCAGGTTCAGCCGCGGATACTTCCGCGCAAACGCGCGGAGGATGGGGTGCGTGATCGCGTGGTCGCCGCCCAAGGCGATCGGCGAGAGCCCGCGATCCAGGAGCGCTGCGGTCGCGGATTCGATGCGCGCCGGCAGATCCACGCCGTCCGCGGGACCGAAGTCGCCGGCGTCGAAGAATCGGTCCGGTGCGATCTCGAATCCGTTCTCGCTCCAGGCGTTGGACGACGCGGCGGACAGGGCCGCGCGGATGAGCGGGGGCGCGGCCGCGGCGCCCCGCAGGAAAGACGAGTTCTCGTCGGAACGAAACCCGACGAGGGCCAGACGCGGCTCAGGACGCATCCGCGTCCTTCTCCATCCGGATGACGGGCAGCGTCAGCCCGTCCGGCATCGGGATGTCGAAACGCTCCCGCTCCTGGAAGCCGAAGGCGCGGTACAACGGAACGCCGGAGAGCGTGTATGCCAGCGAAAAGCGCCGGAACCCCGCCGCGACCGCCGCGTCCATGCAGGCCTGGAGGATCTGCGATCCGATGCCGCGCCGCGCGCAGCCCGGATGCACGAAGAAGGCGCGGATGCGGGCCGGCTCGGTCATGGCGTCGAGGAGTGGGTCCTCGCCTCCCTTCATGCGGTCGCCGCCGTAGAGGGTGGCGCGCCGGCTCCAGCCGCCGGCGGCCGCAACGGCGGTGTCGTGCGTGACGAGGTAGTAGCTGCCGTCGGCGACGAGCTGCGAATCAGGGCCAAAGACATGGCGGAGCGCGCTCTCGATCTGT
>JBDTXY010000352.1:0-3646 GCA_040005945.1 Acidobacteriota bacterium | reverse complement strand
CGTCCGTCGGGGGCGTCACTTCGGGGGAGTTGCGCCTTCGTGGACTCAAGCTTCCCCCGCCCGCGCCGCCCAAATTCTCCCTGGAGCTCAAGGTCTTCGCGGCTGCCACGCTCCTGATCTTCATCGCGGTCGGCGGCGCCGTCGCGGTCTCGGCGTTCCGGTCCCGCGCGGTCGCGGATGCGAAGATCGCGGAGGACCTCAAGAAGGCGGGGCCGGGCTGGGAATCATTTCAACAAAACCGCTACGACGAGCTGCACCGTTCCCTCGCCGTGGTCGTCAACAATGCCGGAACGATCTCGATGATGTCGACCCTCGTGCCCGAGACCGGCAAGCCGGACCCCGCGACCGTGTTCGACACGCTCAAGCGGGAGCAGGCCTCCAGCGCGCGCGCCGATTTCCTGATCGCGACGACACCCCAGGGCATCGGCCTGGCGCGCACCGACCGGCCGCTGCCCTACTCCGCGGACTTGTCGCGCGTGCCCACGATCGCCGGCGCGATGCAGGGCGCGCTGACGGAAGGCATCTGGCTTTCGGGCAGCCGGCTGTATCACGTGGTCGCGGCGCCGGTCCTGGAGGGCGGGGCGCGGCTGGCCGGCGTGATCGCCGCCGCCTTCCAGATCGACGACGAAGTGGCCCGCAATCTCGAGCAGCTCTTAAACACGCAGGTCGTCTTCCTGTCCGACGCCGCCAAGCCCGCCGAGCCCGCCAGGGCGGTGCTCGCCGCGTCGACGATGGGCCCGTTGAGCGCCGCCGCGGTCACGGCCGTCCAAGCCCGCAACGACCTGGTCCAGGCGGTCTTGCGCGGGGGAAAGACGATCGGCCCGCTGCCGCTCGAGGTTTCCGGCGATACCTATCTCGCCTACCTCCTGCCGATCCGCTCCTCGACGGACCAGATCGTCGGCGCCGCGGTCGCGATTCGGAGCCGGGAGAAGGAGCTCTCCCCGTTCCGGCAGATCCAGAACACGCAGATCCTGGTGGGCCTCGCGTCGCTGGTCTTCGCCTTCATGCTCTCTTTCTTTCTGGCCAAGCGGATCACGGGCCCGGTGAGCCGGTTGGTCCGCGCCACCGAGGCCGTTCGCGTGGGCAACCTCGACGCTCCGGATCTACCGGTGGACTCCCAGGACGAGATCGGGATCCTCGCGCGCTCGTTCCGGGCGATGCTCGAGGAGCTGCGCGAGAAGGCCGCGCTGGAGCAGTACGTCGCGTCGCTGAACCTGACGATGACCGGTGAATTTGCGGAGACCGTCGCGGCCGGTCGGATGACCGTGCCGCCGACGGGGGTCGGCGCGGAGCCGGAAATCGGACGCCTCTTCGCCGGGCGATACGAGATCCAGGGCATGCTGGGCAAGGGCGGGATGGGAGTCGTGTACCGCGCCCACGACCGGGACCTCGACGACGCCGTCGCGATCAAGACGCTCCGCGGCGAGGCGCTCTCGGCGGATCCGACGCTGCTGGACCGGTTCAAGCAGGAGATCCGCCTGGCCCGTCGGATCACGCACCCGAACATCCTGCGCACGCACGATCTGGGCGAGTCCGGCGGCCTGCGCTACCTGTCGATGGAGTTCGTCAAGGGCCTGACCCTGAAGCAGCTGATCGAGGCCGGCGACATTTTGCCGACCCCCGTCGGGCTGCGCATCGCCAAGCAGATCTGCGCGGGCCTCGCCGCCGCCCACGAGGTCGGCGTGATCCACCGCGACATCAAGCCCCAGAACGTCCTGATCGAGTCGACCGGCGGGCTCAAGATCATGGACTTCGGCATCGCGCGGCTCCAGGAGGAGCGGGGCATGACGGCCGAGGGCACCGTCGTGGGCACGCCCGACTACATGTCGCCGGAGCAAGCGCGCGGCAACGCGCTGGACTTTCGCTCCGACATCTATTCCACGGGTGTCCTGCTCTACGAGGTCTTCACCGGCACGCTGCCCTTCGAGGGAGACACGCCCCTCGCGGTGGTCTTGAAGCACATCCAGGAGAACCCGCCGTCCCCGCAGACGCGCAATCCCAAGATCGATCCCAAGATCTCGCAAATCGTCTTGAAGTGCGTCCAGAAGGACCCCAAGAACCGCTACCAGTCCGTCAACGACCTCTACGAGGCCTTGACGAAGGTGACGGCGTGAAAAGGACGTTCTCCCTCGCCGCCTTCGGGCTCGTCGTGGCCGCCGCCGCCGCGCCGCAGGAGACGCAATATTTCGAAGAGCCGCCGGCCAAGCCCCAGTTCTCGCTGCGTTGGGATTTCCTGGCGCGGTACGACCGCATCGATCACCGCCCCTCGTACGAGCTCATCGATCGAGGACGGTTCGAGGTGCGTCCCGAGGTCGATTTCGAGCCCATCGGAGCGCTTCGCCTGGGCGTACGTGGCGTCTTCGACTACGGCACGGAGCCGGACGAGTATCCGGAGTTCGACAATTTCCGTTCCCGCGGAGGCGCCCTCGAGCGCTATTACGCTCTCTGGACGCCGGGGCGGTTCGCGCTGCGCGCAGGGCGATTCGGCATGCCGCTGCTCGCGAGCGACATGCTCTGGGACCGGGACATCCAGACTCCCGGAGGCGCCGCCGCGTGGGAGAGCTCCGACGGCTCCTGGACCGTGGCGGCGGCCGGTTTCTACGCGCCCCAACGCGACGGCGACCGCTCGCGGATCGGCGTGGGCCAGATCGTTTGGCGCACCGGCGAGGAGACCGGCCTGCTCGTGGAGGCGGCTGCATCCTATTGGGACTTCGACCTTCGCCACATGCCGGCAATTTTCATGCGCGAGAACTCGGCGCGGTTCGTGGTCGACCGGCTCCAGTACGCCGCCGACTTCCAGGTGACCGACCTCCTCCTGCGCCTGCGCTTCCGGATCGGCGCGATCCCGGTGCTCCTGTCGCTGGATGGCATCTACAACTTTCAGGCGGCCCCCAAGCGCGATTCCGCGTTCGAGGCGACGGTCTCCGCCGGGCGCGTGGGCACGCCCGGGCAGTGGCGCGCGTTCTACACGTACCAGTACGTCGAGCGAGACGCCCTCGTCGGCGCCTACAACACGGACGACTGGTGGTTCCACACCTGGTACCAGGGCCACCGCGCCGGGATCGCGTTCACGATCCTTCCCCAGACGTACCTTCAGGTCTCCGGAAGCCTGCAGCGGCGGCTGGACACCCGAAACTGGGTCAACCGGACCCTGGTCGACCTCGTGAAGCTGTTCTGAGGCCTTCCGGGCGCGTATAGAATCCGGTCAGCCCATGAGCAAGACACTGATTGCCTGCGTCGAGGACCTCTTCTTCCGCTCGAAGATCGAGGCCACCGCCCGGCATCTGAACGTCCCGCTCCGTTTCGTCGGCGTCGACGAGCTCGTCAAGGCCTCGGCCGCCGATGGCACGGCCGCGGTGCTGATGGACCTGTCGGGCAACGGCGACCCGCTGTCCGCGGTGCGGGGCCTGCGCCGCGCCAAGGCGACCGAGACGCTTCCCGTGATCGGCTTCCTGTCCCACGTCGACAAGGAGCTGGCGGAGAAGGCGCAATCGGCAGGGGTCACGCAGGTGATGCCGCGCAGTCAGTTCTCCGAGACGCTTCCCGACTTGCTGATGGACTTGCTCGCGCCCGGCACCAAACGGGAGATCCAAGAGGAGCCGGAGCTGCCGGACGAATAGTTCTCAGTTCTCAGTTCTCAGTTCTC
>JBDTXY010000351.1:0-3647 GCA_040005945.1 Acidobacteriota bacterium | reverse complement strand
GCAACGCGATCCCCGAGGAGCGACGTGCGGTGGAGGTTCGCGACGCCCGAGGGCGACGCTACTTTGACGTTGTCTTTCTGGCGCGCCGGAACTCGCTCAGGTTGGTCGGGCCGGCCTGGGTCGAGCCGGGTAACGACCGAGTGTGGATCTCGATGATCTTCTTGGCCGGATTGGTCTCGGCGACGGCCCGCGCGGAAATTCTATGGATCTGCCGGACTTCCGTCATCCGGAGGCTCACGAATGTGCCGGCCGGGTATCGGTGGAAGAGGTAGGTGTTTCCCTTGGGAGCGGGGGCGTCGGTCGAGATGATGGAACCCGCGGGATAGAGCTCGATTTGGTACGTGTCGTCCCCTCGGAGTGCGCAAGCCGCACCGAGCAAGACCGCGGCGAACAGAATTCGATGCCGCATGACGATCGGCTATTGCGGCGGGTTGCTGCCGGTGGTCGCCGCCGGGTTGCCCGGCGGCGCGCCGGGCGAGGACTGGACGGCGTTGGACGGCGGCGCGGCCCAGGACTTGCCGATCACGTTGTCATTGGCGGAATTGGGCATGCCTTGCGTGCTCCCCGGCACGACGTTGCCGTAGAAGCCGGTGCCGACGGCGGGAGGCGCCTTCGTGGTCAGGGCGCTGGCGTTGGTCAGGCCCGCCTGCTGTGAGGTCCCGCCCTGCATGGCCAGCGTTCCGATCTGGACCAGTCTCTCCTTCGGAAGCGTCGCGACGGCCGCCTGCGGCGTGATCCGGGCGAAGGCTCGCACGTCGGAACGGCGCATGCTCATCAACAGCCCGTCCGGATAGCGGTGGAATACGATCGTCGCGCCCTTGGCGGTCGGAGCGTCCTGCGAGATGACTTTCCCCGACGGGGCGAGGTCGATTTGATAGAAGACCTGTTCGGCGCGAAGGGCGAAGCCGCAGGCGAGCAAAACCGCGGCGCAGACAAGGCGGTTCGACATGATCCACCTCCTCGAAATTAGCCTATCACGGGGTCTTTTCACCGGCGCCGGAACGCCGCGCCGAGCCCCCGGAGACCAGAATAGAATTGCCAACCGATTGGAGTCAGATGAGTCAGGAAGCGCCCAAACCCCATGATTTGTCGGCCCTCCGGATCCGGAGGGAGCCTGAAACCCGGCGCGGTACGCGGGGGTGGCTGTTGCTCGCCTCGGTGCTGGTCGTGGCGGCAGGGGTCGCGGCCTATTTCCTGGCGGGCCGGAGCCTGCGGCCCAGGAAGATCGAGGTCGTCACCGCCGCGATCGTCAGCGAAGGCCAGGCCACAACGGTCCTGTCGGCGACCGGGTATGTCGAGGCCGAGCGCAAGGCGGACCTCTCGCCCAAGATCACCTCGCGGATCACGCAGTTGAACGTGACCGAGGGAACCAAGGTCAACAAGGGGGACGTCATCGCCCGGCTGGACTCGACCGATCTGGACGCGCAATTGGCCGAGGTCAAAGCGAACTGGGTCAACGCCGGCGCGGAGCTCAAGCGGCAGAAGAGCATCTTCGACCAGGGCCTGACCACGCGCTCCGCGCTGGACGCGGCGGTCGCCAACGAGGCAGCCTCGCGCGCGCGGGTCCGGTACGTCGAAGCCTTGCTGGATTACACGATCATCCGCGCTCCGTTTACGGGGGTCATCACGGCCAAACGCGCCTTCGTCGGCGAGGCGGTCTCGCCGTTCGGGTCCTCGCCCTCGGGCGGGGGATCCGGAGGCGCGATTGCGACGATCGTCGAGTTTTCCTCGCTCTACGTCGGGGCCGATGTCAACGAGGCCAACCTGTCCAAACTCGCCCAGAATCAGCCGGCCGAGATCTCGCTGGATGCGGTGCCCGAGAAGGTCTACCACGGCAAGCTGCGGCAGATCGTGCCGGCGGCGGACCGGCAGAAGGCGACGGTGCGGGTCAAGGTGGCGTTTCTGGACGCCGACGATCGCGTGCTTCCGGATCTCTCGGCGCGCGTGGCGTTCACGTCCGAGGCCACGCAGGGCAAGGAGGCGCGCTCGCGGATCGTGGTCTCCAAGAACGCCCTGACGACGGTGGACGGAAAGAGCGGAGTCTTTCGCATCGCGGAGGGACGCGCCCGGTTCGTCCCGGTCACCGTGGGCGCGGACGTGCAGGGGCAGGTGGAAGTGACGCAGGGCCTCCAGGGAGGCGAGCGTCTGGCCTCGCTCGCCGGAGGCATCACGCTGAAGGACGGCGAAAAGGTTCGAGTCGAAGGTTCGGAGAAGTAGGAGACGGCATGGCGGAACCGCTCATTCGCATCGAAAACCTCGAAAAGGTCTATCACCGGGATCAAATCGAGATTCCGGTCCTCATGGGTCTGAACCTGAACATCCCCGATGGGGAGTACGTCGCGCTGATGGGCCCCTCCGGATCGGGCAAAACGACGCTCCTGAACCTGATCGCCGGGATCGACCAGCCCACGCGCGGGCGCATCGTCGTCGGGGGCCGGGACATCGCCACGATGTCCCAGAGCGAGCTGGCGCGCTGGCGGTCGAACACGATCGGATTCATCTTCCAGCTCTATAACCTGCTGCCGGTCCTGACGGCCTTCGAAAACGTGGAGCTCCCGCTGTTGCTGACCCGCCTGAAGAGGGGAGAGCGCCGCAAGCACGTCGAGACCGCCCTGGGAATCGTGGGTCTCTCGGATCGGGTGGACCACTACCCGCGGCAGCTGTCCGGCGGCCAGGAGCAGCGCGTCGCGATTGCGCGGGCCATCGTCTCGGATCCCAAGATCCTGGTGGCCGACGAGCCCACCGGCGACCTCGACGCCAAGTCCGGAGACGAGATCCTGGAGTTGCTGCGCCGGCTGAACGAGGAGTTCGGCAAGACGATCGTCATGGTCACGCATGATCCCAAGGCGGCCGGCCGGGCCCACCGCATGGTCCATCTCGACAAGGGCGTCCTGCATGCGGACGAGCTGACCGGAACCGGCGCGTTGAGATCCTCATGAAGTACTTGAACCTCATCTGGAAGAACGTCATCCGCAAGAAGCTCCGGACCACGCTGACGGCGAGCTCGATCGTCCTGGTCCTCTCGCTAATCGTGATCCTGGCCTCGCTGCTTCAGGCGATGCAGGCCGATCCGTCCGGCGGCCGGGGATCCAACCGGCTGGTCGTCCAGCACGCCACGGGCCTGGGCAATTTCCTGCCGATCTCGCAGCGGCAGCGGATCGAGCAGATCCCGGGCGTGGTCGCCGTGTCGCCCCAGATTTGGTTCGGCGGGGTCTACAAGGACGACCGTCCCGAGAACTGGATCGGCCAGCTCTCCTGCGACCCCGAGATCTACTTCGACAAGGTCTTCGACGACGCGACGATCGACCCCGCGGTCAAGAAGGAATGGCAGGCGACGCGCAACGGCTTCGTCGCGGGTCAGAAGATCGCCGAGAAGTTCAAGTGGAAGCATGGCGAGCACATCATCCTGAAGGGGACCTACATCCCGCTCACGCTGGACCTGATCTACATCGGTCCCTTCAACGCGGGCGATGAGACCAACATCTTCTTTCACAACGAGTACCTGAATCAGTCCCAGTGGTTCGGAGCCGGCAAGGTGACCGGGATCTACTACCTCAAGGTGGACAGCGGGGAGCACGTGCCCCAGGTCGCCGCCGCGATCGACAAGATGTTCGAGAACAGCGACGCGCCGACCAAGACGCTGACCG
>JBDTXY010000350.1:0-3650 GCA_040005945.1 Acidobacteriota bacterium | reverse complement strand
CCGGTTCCGGTCGCGGCAGGTCAGCTGCACGATCGGCTCGACCCCCGTCTCGGCCACCAACGCGCCGGCGGCGATCGGCGAGAGGTGAGGCCGCGCCGCGGGGTTATCGGTGCAGTTGGCCGCGTCCACGCGGCCTCGGAGCCCGATCGCGAGCCGGCGCACCTCCTCGGGATCCGCGCCGCTGGACGCCTGCATCTCGGCCGTGACGGCGAAGTGCCCCGCGCGGAGCAATGCCTCCAGATGACTCCTCGGCCGCGCCGCCTCGGCCGGGCCGCTCATGGACCGGCGACGTCGGGGCGGCGCATCGGCCAGGCCGCGGGGACGTGGTGGTCGCGCCCGCTCGCCAGATTCATCCACGAGGAAGTCCCCTGCAGTCTCCAATCGACCGGAGGATTCAGGTGCGTCATCTGGCCGCGCCAGATCGGCAGTTGGCGCGATTGTTCCCATGCCATGACCCAGATGCACGGGCGATCCGGAAAGACCTCGCAGTGACCGTCCACGAGCACGCCGCCGCAGGGGCCGTTGCGCAGGTTCTTGGGGCAGCGCATCGGGCAGACGAGGCCGGTGGAGTGGAGGATGCACTGCCCGCACATCCGGCAATCGAACAGGGGCTCCTTCACCGCCTTCTCGACCGCGATCGCCGCCCTCTGGAGGAGGCTTCCGGGGCGCGCCGGGGGCGCGCCCGCGGGGAGCGGCGAAGGATCGTGGACTTCAGCCAAGGAGCCCCATCGATTCTGGTTCCCGCTACGAGACCGGAATCCGCTTGTCGGGATCCACGAACGGCATCGTGGCGACGGTCCCGGTTCGCGGTCCCCATTCGCTCTCGACGCGCACCTTCGTTCCGTTGCCCGCCATGTCGACCGGCACCCAGCAGAAGGCGAGGTTCTTCTTCAAGCGCGGGGAGTAGATCGCGGAGGTCACCTTCCCGAACGACTCGCCGCCGTTGCCCCGGTAGGCCGGCCACTTGACGTTGTTCAGCGCCGGGAACGGGTCGCCGTCGAGCTCGACTCCCACCAGCCGCTGCTTGACCCCCGCGGCCTTGATCCGTTTGAGCGCCGCGACCGAGATGCTGGCCTGGTCGGGCAGATTGAAATCCACCAACCGCTCCAGGCCCAGCTCGAGCGGGTTGTTGTCGTAGGTCATGTCGGCGCCCCAGTTGAGGATCCCGCCCTCGATCCGCCGGATGTCCGACGGGCCGGTGGGCTTGACCCCATAGGGCTTGCCGACTTCCATCAGCGCTTCCCAGATCTCGGTGCCCTTGGTGGGGTCGAGCAGGTAGATCTCGTAGCCGACCTCGCTGGTCCAGCCGGTGCGCGTGATGACGACGGGGATGCCGCGGATCTCGCTGCGCATCCACCAGTAGTACTTCATCTCCAGGACCGAGGGCCCCACCAGATCGCGCATCAGGTCCTTGGACTTGGGCCCCTGCACCTGGAGCGGCGCGACGTCCAGCTCCCGGATCGTGACCTTGAGATCGGGATAGGCGTTCTTCAAGCCGCGGGCGAAGAGCAGCACGTCGGAGGACGCCAGCGCGAACCAGAACGTGTTCTCCTCCATCCGCGTCATGACCGGGTCGTTGATGACGCCGCCGTCGGAGTCGCAGATCAGGACGTACTTGGCCTGCCCGACGGCGCACTTGGACAGGTTGCGCGGCGTCAAGAGCTGGGCGAACTTGAAACCGTCGGGACCGCTGATCTCGACGCAGCGCTCGACCGACACGTCCCAGATCGTCACGCCGTTCAAGAGCGCCTCGAACTCGGCCTCGAACGTGTCGAACCGGACGGGGAAATACATGTGGTTGTAAACCGTGAAGGCCTTGGGCGAATAGCGCTGCGTGGCTTCGTAATAGGGTGTGCGCCGGTTGCGGGCGCCGCGTTGGACCAGACCCATGTCGAACGGGGGCATCGGTTCCCTCCTTATTGCTGCTTGCGTCGCGACGTGCGGCCGCTCTAGCGAACCGGCGTCGCGGTCTTGCGCGGCGGATTGAAGAACGGTGTTTTCACGACGGTCGAGCGCACGCGATGGCGAACGGCCTCCACCGTGTATTCCAGCTCGAGCCCGGTGCCGACGGCGTTGTGGCCCTGCGCCACGGTGGCCAAAGCGATGAATTTCTTGAGTGTCGGCGACCAGGTCGTGGACGTCGCCTTTCCGACCCATTCGCCGTCGCGATAGACGGGCACCGACACGCGCGAGGCCGCCGCCGGGACCTGCGGCGCCAAGCCCAGCTTTTCGTAGATGGCCTCGATCGCGTTCCAGTCGATCTCCAGCCCCACGATCTCCCGCGCCGGCCCCCGCTCCGCCTCCTTGCGCAGCGCCGCCTGTCCCACGAACCGGCCCTTGTCCAGCGCCACCAGCCGCGAGAGGCCCATCTCCAGCGGCGTGTACCTCTGGGATTCGATCAACGCCTTTTTGCTTCCGTTGAAGTCCACGTCGATCAACAGCAGCCCGGCCTCGATGCGCGCCACGTCCAGCGCCAGCATCCCGGCGGCGTGGACGTCGAAGGCCTTGCCCTTCTCCATCAGCGCGTCCCAGACGCGCACCCCGTCCTTCCATGGCATCCAGATCTCGAAACCCAGGTCCCCGGTGTACCCGGTGCGCGAGATTTCGACGGGGACGCCGGCGATCTTGCCGGAGGTCACCTTGAAATACTTGAGGTTGGTGACGTCCGCCTCCGCGATCGCCTGCAGCATGCGGCCCGAGGTCGGCCCCTGCAACGCCAGCGCGGCGATCTCATCCGAGACGTCGTCGATCGCGACGTCCAACCCCAGCGCGTTCTGGCGCAGCCAGCGCAGGCTCGGATCCGCCGCGGTCCAGCGATACGTGTTCTCCGCCAGCCGCGAGACCGTTCCGTCGTCGATGACCTTGCCGTGCTCGTCGCACCAGGGCGTGTAGATCACCGAACCCACGGTCACCTTCCTGAGATCGCGGGTCACGATCCGGTCCACCAGCCGCGTGGCGTCCTTGCCCGAGACGCGATACTTGAACAGCGGCGAGATGTCGATCAGGGCGGCCGCGTTGCGGATGGCGTTGTACTCGTGCTCGTGGTGCGCCTCATAGGCGCTGACGGCGTAATAGCCCGACCACTCGCGGTAGTTCAGGCTCTCGCAGAGCGGAAATGTCCTCTCGTGTACCGCGGTCCCGATCGGCACTGACGACCTCGAATCCGGCCCCGTCTCGGTTTACGAACAATGTCCCAAGGCGCTTGTCGGAGCGCGCGATTATAAGTATGCTCGCGCGCTCGCGGCAAGCGCGCTCGCGAAACCAGCGGTCACAATCGAGGTTCGGTGCGGCCAACATGAGCGTGAAGTACGACGTCGTCGTGGTCGGTGGCGGGCACAATGGGCTCGTCCACGCGGCGTATCTCGCGCGGGCCGGCAAGAAGGTCCTGGTTCTGGAGCGGCGCCATCTCGTGGGCGGCGCGGCGGTTACCGAAGAGGTCTTCCCGGGATTTCAATTTTCGGTCTGCTCCTACGTGGTCTCCCTCCTGCGTCCCGAGATCATTCGCGACCTGGACCTGCCCCGGCATGGTCTCGAGATCCTGCCGCTGGACGGAACGTTCACCCCCATGGCCAACGGCGATCACCTCTGGCGCGTCAACGATCACGCCAAGACGCGCCGCGAGATCGCGCGCCACTCCAAGCTCGACGCCG
>JBDTXY010000349.1:0-3652 GCA_040005945.1 Acidobacteriota bacterium | reverse complement strand
TCCGTCTCGGCCCGCTCGCGACGCTCCCAGGCCTCGCCCAGGATCACGCGCGCGCGCTCCAGCACGGCCGCCGGAATCCCGCGGTCCTGGGCCACCGACAGGGCGTGGCTCCGTCCCGCCAATCCGGCATGCAGGCGGTAGTTGGGCCGTCCGGTCGTCTCGTCGAATTCCATCGCGGCGCAGAGCGCGTCCGCGCGTGAGGACGCGAAGGTCTTGATCGCCGAGAGGTGTGTCGTCACCAGGGCGCGTCCGCCGCTGGCGAGGTAGGCCTCGAGGAACGCCACTGCCAGCGCGCTGCCCTCCTCGGGATCGGTAGCGCCCCCGATCTCGTCGATCAGGGCGAGGGCGCCCGGCTGTCCCTGCGCGAGGATGCCGGCGAGCGTCTCCATCGAGGAGGAAAATGTGGAGCGGTCCGAGAGGATCGCCTGGGCGTCCCCGATCTCGGTCCGAATGGAACGGAAGACGGGGATCCGCGTGCCGGGACCCGCCGGCACCGGAATGCCGCACTGGGCCAGCATCGAAAAGAGACCGGCGGTCTTGAGCACGACCGTCTTGCCGCCGGCGTTGGGACCCGAGACCACCAGGAGGCGGCGGTCCGCGGGCAACTCCATGTCCAGGGGGATGGCGTCGCGGCCGTCGCGGCCGGAATCCAGCACGCGGCGGCGCAGCGCCTCGAATCGACGGTCCAGCAGCGGGTGGCGGGCGGCCAGGAGCGTCCAGCTGCCGTCCTCCGAGATTTCGGGCAGGCGGCCCTCGCCCATCTCCCCGAACGCGGCCTTGGCCTCCAGCGCATCCAGCTCCGCGAGCTCCTTCGCCGCCGCCCGCAGCTCGCCTTCATGCTGCAGGACCGCCACGCCGAACTGCGCCAGCAGCCGCTCGATCTCGCGGCGCTCCTCCGCCGCCAGTAGCGCCAGGTCGTTGTTGGACTCGATGACCTCCATCGGCTCGACGAAGACCGTCTGCCCGGACCCGGAACGGTCGTGCACGATTCCCGGCACGCGGCCGCGCGCGGAGGCCAACACCGGCAGGCAGTATCGATCGTTGCGCAGAACGACCACCGCGTCGCCGAAGGACTCGCGCCGCGAGTCCAGGAGTCTCTCGAGTGTCCGCGAGACTTCGCTACGGCGGCGCCGCAGCTTGGATCGGATCGCCGTCAACTCCGGGGACGCGTCGTCGCGAAGCAGGCCATCCGAGCCGAACAGCTGGGCCGCCTCGGCGAGCAGCCGGTCGAAGGAGGGGAGTCGGGCTTGGCGGATTTCCAGATGCGTCGATTCGGCGCGCTCGAGGCTCTTGCGGACGGCCTGCGCCGCTCGCGCGACGCGCACGATCGGGCGAAAATGCTCGGGCGATCCCGCGCCTCCGGCCTGCGCGAGCTCGTCCAGGAACGGATCGATGTCCTCCAGGCCGGCCAGGGGCAATCGCCCGTGACGAATTGCGAAAGTGATCGCTTCGCCGGTCTCTTCGAGGAGCCGCCGGACGTGCTCCTCTTCGTACGAGGGCGTCAGAGACAGAACCGCCGCCCTTCCGGGCGGCGTTCGAGCCAGGGAGGAGATGAGGCGAAGGACGATGGGAAGCTCGAGAGCTTCGCGGTCGTCGCCTCCGCCGTCCGAGGTTACGGCGTCGCCCGACGCTCCTCGGAGAGCTTCCGAAGCATCTTCTTGCGAGCCTGAATCATCTTGCGCTTTCTCTTCGCGCTCGGTTTCTCGTAGTGCTGTCTCTTCTTGAGCTCGGAGAGGATTCCCGATTTTTCGCACTTGCGTTTGAAACGCCGCATGGCGTTTTCGAATGATTCGTCTTCCTTGACGTGGACCAAAGGCACTGAGACTCACCCCCTTACCCGTTGTTTCCAGAGAGCTCTACATCTTAAAGAGGGTGGGATGGGAGTGTCAACGGTTGAGATGGTATCTCCAATTCGCATAGTCGTTTACGACGAGTTTGGGCTGAGAGAAAGACGATGCCGTTCGACCTGTCAGCTCTCAGCTCTCAGCGATCATCTCCGGGACCCGGCTGACAGCTGAGAGCTGAGGGCTGACAGGTCACCCCCTGACAGCTGAAAGCTTTACGTTGCCCCTCTCACCCCCGATAATGGCTCAATGCCCGATTTTGAGGCCCAGGAGCGCCTGCGCCTGCTCGAGACCGAGATCGAGCGCCGGCTGTCCGAACGGTTCGCCGCGCTGCGCGAGGAGTTCGACCGGATGCGTCTGGAGACCGACCGCCGGTGGTACGGATTCCTCGAGCGGTTCGACCAGGACTTGAAGGGCGTGGTGCCCGCGGAGCTCTTGAGCGCCGGAGGGACCAAGGCCGGCGCCGGCGCGTCACCGTCCGGGGTGATATCGATCAGCGTCGTCCGCGCGCTGGATCAGGCCGGTAGTCAAGTCGACGTCCTTCACCGATTCTTAGACGAGTGCCGGCGCTACTGCTCGCGCGCGGCCTTGTTGGTGGCCCGCGGCGGATCGATCGGCGCCTGGAAGGCGACCGGGTTCTCCGTCCACGGCGGAGACGACGAAGCCGTGCGCCACATCGCGATGCCGTTGTCGGAAGGCGGCGTGCTCTCCCGCGTGATGGCGGGGACCGCCCTGCGTCTGCCCGCCGCCAACGACATCTCGGCCCTGTTGCGCGCGACGAAGGTCGCCGACGCCGTGGTCATTCCCATGGTGGTGCGCGAGAAGATCTCGGGCACGCTCTACGCGGATTGCGTGCTGGGGGAGGAGGAGCGATTCGATCCGGACGCGCTCGGACTTCTGACGTTCCTGTCCGGGCTGATCGTCGATCGTCTGGCCGCGCGAAAGCTCAAGCCCGCTCCTGCCCTGCGTCTGCCGGAGGTCGTCGAGAAGCCGCGCCCTTCCGGAATGTGGATGCACGAGCAGTCCCCTTCACCGGTTGCCGATTCGATTCCGATGGAGGACGTGGAGCTCGAGAGCGCGCCGGCGCCTCCGGCCATGGACGCCGAGCCCGAGGAGGCGGTGCTTCCCGAGGTCATGCACCCCGAGCCGATGCGCACCGAGCCCCCGCCCGCGGAGGACTTCTCGCTGCGGGCCTCCGAGGCGCCCCAGTCCGGCGGCTTCGAGCCCGCGCGGAGTCTGGCGGGCCCCCTCGCCAGATCCACCGCCGACGAGCGGCGGGATGAAGCCCGGCGGTTCGCCCGGCTCCTGGTTTCCGAGATCAAGCTCTACAACGAGCGTGCCGTGCTCGAGGGCCGCGAGAGCGGAAACCTCTACCAACGCCTTCGCGAAGACATCGATCGGAGCCGGCAGATGTACAACGACCGGATTCCGGAAGACGTCCGCGCTTCCAGCAACTTCTTCGATGAAGAGCTGATTCAAATCCTGGCGGATGGGCGGCCCGAGGCCCTGGGGCTCTGACGTCTCCACCGCGGCAGCCATCTCGGCGCTGATCGCTCCGACATCGATCCCGGGTTCCATGCGGCGCGCCGGGGCGGTCGCGGTGATCTTGCTCCTGACCGCGGCTTCCGTCTCCGGCGACCTGGGCAAGCTGGAAGTCTCCGCGGACTTCGACGCAGAATTTGCGCGCGCGGCGGACCTGCTCGAGGAAGGCAAACGCCCGGAGGCGGAGCAGATTCTGGAGGCAATCCGGCGCAAAACCGGCCGGCCGTCCTGGGACGCGCGCGTGGTCATGCTGCTGGCTTCCGACG
>JBDTXY010000348.1:0-3655 GCA_040005945.1 Acidobacteriota bacterium | reverse complement strand
CCTCGCTCTCGCAGATCGACATCGACGACATCGACCACATCGAGATCGTCAAGGGTCCTCAGGGAACGCTCTACGGCGTCTCCGCCTTCGCGGGGATGATCCAGGTGTTCACCAAGGGTGCGAGCACGGGCACATCGGTGCGCCTGGCCGGCGGATCCTTCTCGGAGGGCCGCGTCGACGTCTCGACCGTCGTTCCGATCGGCACGTCCAAGCTGCGGATCTGGGGCGACTTCGACCGCGCCGACGGATGGCAGGACCGAACGGCCTACGCGGATGACCGCGGCGGATTTCGCCTGGACACCCCCCTGGCGGGCGGCGGAAAGGTCTCCGTGATCTACAACATGTTTCGGAACACGCAGTTCTTCGGCTCGCCGCTTCCCGTGGATCCGCCCACCGGGGAGGTGATCGAAGGCTTCCAGATCGACCGCAACTACGAGCCGGTCGGCGCCCGGCAGGACCACCGGGTCTACGCGCTGACCAACTTGATCTCGGTGCCTCTCAACTCCTCAACCTGGATCGAGAACACGCTCGGCGTGACGCGCGACGATCAGATTTCCGTTCGCAGCTTCATCTCCGGAGTCGACGGAAACGAGGCAACGGCCGCGGGTGTGGCGATCAAGCCAAAGGAGACGGATGTCTACGACGATGTGCACGTCGTCGCGAAGTTCGAGGCCGGCGGACAGCACCGGCTGGTGGGCGGCGCCGCTCTGACCTGGGGCAAGACGACGGCGACGGGCTTCGGGTTCGACATCGATCTCCAGATCGACCCCGTCGTCGTGCCGGACGTGCGGGACGTTCCGCACGGAGACAATCGCTCCTTCAACGACCGCCGGACGTTCGTCGGCTTCTACGTCAACGACGAGTGGACACCGGTCCCCTTCCTGACGGTCTCCGGCGGCGCTCGCTTCGACTCGGCCTCTGAAACGCTGCACGTCATGCAGCAGGAGGTGGGCGATCCCAACGTGGACGTGGCCGACGACCATCGCACCGACGGGCAGTTCTCCGGCGGCGGCTCGGTCCTGGGCCGACTCGTCATGGACCGGCCGGGCGTGCTGAACGAGGCCAACCTGTACGCGTCGGTCAAGACCGCGTTCAAGCCCGCGGCGCCGAATCTCTCGGAAGCCGAGGATGCGCGCATCCTGGAGCCGGAACGGACGACCAGCGAGGAGGTCGGGGTGAAGACGCGGTGGCTGGACCGCCAGATCTCCGTGGACTTGACGGCCTTCCACATGATCTTCATGAACGTCGTCGTGTCCATCCAGGGAGAAGACGGGAATCCGGAGTTGACCAACGCCGGCAAGACCCGGTTCCAGGGCGTGGAAGCCGAGATCGGCTATCACCCGGCCGCCCTCCCGGACTTCTCGTTGCTGGCCGGGTATGCCCATCACGACGCGCGGTACGTGAACTTCTCCTTCATCGACCCGGACGAGGGCCTATTGGTGGCCGACGGGCAGCGATTCGAATTGACGCCTCGGGATCTGTGGAACGCGATGGTCAACTACCACCCGGCCGAAGGGCCCGGGGTGTGGTTCGCAATCCGCCATCAGAACCAACGGCCCTTCGACAAGATCAACGAGGCGTACATGCCCTCCTTCTTCGAGTACGACGCCGGGGTCTCCTACGCGTTCGGGCCGGCGCGCATCTCGGTGGTGGGCCGCAACCTCGGCGACAGCCGCCACTACGCGGCCGAGAGCGAGATCGGAGACGCACAGCTTTACGTGGCTCCTCCACGGCGCTTCCTGGCCGAGCTGGGCTTCCGTTTCTGAGCGAGGCGGGTAGAGTAGGGGCGAAAAAGAGGCCCGTGCGGACGGAGGGCCGCACGGGTCAACATCACGTCGCTCGCGTCCCGCCCGGCGGCCCCCGTCCCCCTGCGCTGCTAGCGGCTCGGGACGTCCCTCAGGATCCGGGAGAATCGCGAACGGCGCGCTCACGATCTCGATCTGCTCCATTTCGTCGCGTTCCTCCTCGCCCGTTCGCAGGCCCAGGCGAGCCTGCGACGTGGGCAGCGCGGGAACGCGCCAGGGGAAGCGGGAGGCGCATGGCGAGATCTCGGTCGAGACACGAATCGGAAAAGTCATCCCGCCGTCCAGCGAGAGGAGGATCTCAGCCTCCTCGGGCTCGCGGCGAAAGTATGCGTCCGCTTGGCGGCCTCGGATCGCCTCCGGGCCCCGCCTATTTGGGAGGGGTCGCGGAAGGGGTCACGTGGTTATAGCCGTCCCGGGGCGTTCCATCCGGGTTCAGCGGCGTCTTCCCGCACAGATAGGCCTCGCCCGTTCTCCCGTCGACCAAGACGGTGTCCGCTCCGAGCAGAACGCCTTCGGTCCGGTAGTAGTCGTCGAGCTGGCCCTTGGTCGGAGCGATGACCGGATCGAAATCGGGAACAATGGTGCGGACGAACTTGCAGGTCCCCTGCACGGACTCGGCGTCTTCCGTCAGCCGCACCTTGTACTTGCCGCTACGCTTGGCCTGTTCCCGGGCCTTGTCCATCTCGGTCAAGTGGGCGCAGCGCAATCCTGCGCACACGAGCATCGCCACAACCGCTAGCCGGAAGCGCGTTTGGTTCACGGGATGAAGTATCTCAAATTCGTTGGTGGCCCCAACGGGAATCGAACCCGTGCTCCGGCCTTGAAAGAGCCGTGTCCTAACCGTTAGACGATGGGGCCTCGCCGCAAGAAAAATAGCACGCCACAAATCGAACCCGTGCTCCGGCCTCCGGGGGTCTGGGGGCCGCAAGGCCCCCGGCTCAAAGGAGCCAGCCGTTCGGCCGCAGCAGCGGCCGTGTCCTAACCGTTAGACGATGGGGCCTCGCGGAAGGAAAAATTACATGCCCGACGCGAGGCCGTTCCGAACCGAGGCTGGGCCGGCCTACCGGTGGAGCGGCCGCAACCCGAGCTTGTGCCGGGCGTCGGACTCCAGGGAACGCCGCTTCGGGGCCGCCTGGAATGACTTGACCAGGAAGATCTCGGCGGCCAGGCGCCATCGGGCCTCGTCGCTCTCTTGGCAGTCGTACCGCAGCACGCGGCCCGCGATCTCGAAGTCGGTCGGGCCGGGAAGGGAATCGCTCGGAACCGTGTAGAACCGTTGGACCTCTTCGCGGTGGAACTCCCGGTCGAAGATCAGCGCGCAGGAGAGATGCCCCTCCGCCGTACGCGAGACCTTCTCGCGGACGACCTCCGGGCGGCGTGTCATTTCCACTTGGTCGGGCCTCTCGTCGCGGAACCCAGCGCCGTCACGGCAACCCCGAACCCGGAGACGCTATCATAGCCGCGGAGGCCGGTTTGACTTGGGCCAGGCCCAAAAACATAATCCGCCCGCCTCCAAAGGGCGACCCAACCTTGCCCAACACGATCAAGACCATTCTCGTCGGGAAGGCCCGCGATCCCATGGACCCGCGGATCTTCCACGCGGTGTCATTGGCCGCTTTTCTGGCCTGGGTCGGGCTGGGCGCCGACGGGCTCTCTTCGTCCGCCTACGGCCCCGAGGAAGCGTTCAAGGCGCTGGGCTCGCACGCGTACCTCGCGGTGTGGCTGGCGGTTCTGACGGCCCTGACCGTTTGCATCATCTCGCTGGCTTACAGCAAGGTGATCGAGCTGTTTCCCGCCGGCGGAGGGGGCTACCTCGTCGCGACCAAGCTGCTGGGCTCCAAGCTCGGCCT
>JBDTXY010000347.1:0-3657 GCA_040005945.1 Acidobacteriota bacterium | reverse complement strand
AAGTGGGAGCGGCCGGCCGCGACGTCCTCCCCCCAGAACCCGTAGAAATTGAACCACTGGGTCGGGTGGGCACGGATGACGCCTTCCAGATCCGAGGCCACGCGGCTCATCAGGCGCACCGCGTCCTCGTCCGGGGACGCCTGCGGATCCGCGAAAAGCGGCTCTCCCCAGACGTTGAAATACGAGCCGTCCGCGTTTCTCAGGAAGAAGCCCGGGACGATCGGGCAGCCGCAGAAGCGGGCGAGCAGCGCGGGGGAGCGCAGGAACGGCGTCGGACGACCGAAGAAGGGAACCAGGATCTGGTCCTCCGGATAGGCGCGATCGACTAAGAGCGCGACGGCCCGTCCGCGCTCGATCGCCGCGCGGACCTTGAACGCCGTCGCCATGGACGACCCGATGTCGATCGATTCGACGCCGACCCTCTCGCGCAGCTGCTGGCGCATCTCCTGGACGTTGGAGTCCAGCTCGGCCTGGCCGACGACCGCCGGCACGAGGTCGTGGCGGCGCAGGGTCACCGCTCCCATCTCCCAATTGCCCACGTGGCCGGTCACCAGGAGAAATCCGCGCCCTCCCCGGCGGGCTCCCGCCAGGACGCGCGCATCCTCCTCGAACGTCGTGATCCGAGGCGTAAAGGCCTCGCTGCGCAGTCGCCAGACGTCGATCGTGTGGCGTCCGTACTCGAAGAACTGCCGGCGCGCCAGCCCCTCGGCCTCCTCCTCGGCAACCCCGAGCGCGGTGCGAAAGTTGTGACGGATGCCTTCCTTGGTCCGCGTCAGAAACATCACTGCCAGGCTGTTTACCACCAGGTTGATCGCGTTCAAGACCGCCATCGGCAGCCATCGGGCGCCGTAGTGGAGCCCTCCGTAGACGACGCGATTGGACAGCCCGTGCGCCACCCATTTCTTGCGGCCGCGCGGCGCCTCCGGCTGTGGCGTTGTCTTGCCCGACGCTTCGTCTTTCCCCATGCGGGCGTAGAGTTTACAATCCACGCCGTGGCGATGAACGTCCTGTTGATCCGCCCCGACCCCGGCAACGAGCGCTTTGGCCTGGGGCCTTTTTTCCGCGTCGAGCCCCTCGGGCTCGAGTACGTGGCGGCCGCGCTTTCGGCGCGGGGACACCACCCCACGATCGTCGACCAGCGCTTCGATCGCCGGCTCGCGCCGTGGATCCGGAAGACGCGGCCGGGGATGGTCGGAATTTCGTGCATGCACGCGCTCGAGTACGACCGCGTCCTCGCGACGGCGCGGGAGATCCGCCGTCTCTCGCCGGAGACGTTCATCATCGTCGGGGGGCACGCGGCCGCCGCCTTCCCGGAGCCGCTTCAGGCCCCTGAGGTTGACGCGATCTGCACCGACGACGGCGAGGAGGTCGTTCCGGCGGTCGCCGACGCGCTCGCGTCGGGCCTGCCGGTGGGCGATGTTCCGGCCTTGATCGTGCGGATCCGCGAGGGTTGGAAGGCGACGCCGCCGCTGCCGGAGCGCACCGCCTTGGACGAGGTGCCCCAGCCGGCGCGCGGCTTGGTCGAGCGCTACCGGGATCGCTACCATTGCCTCCTCTTCAAGCCGGTTTGGCTGGTCGAGACGGCGCGGGGATGCCCCTATCGGTGCAACTTCTGCTCGGTCTGGCAGCTGTACGGCCGCTCCTTCCGCGAGCGCTCGATTTCCGCGGTCGTCGACGATCTCGCATCGGTCGGCGACAGCGTCTTCATCGCGGACGACCTCTTCTGGAACCATCCCGAGCGCAGCCTCGCGCTGGCGAACGCGCTGCGGGCGCGCGGTGTCCGCAAGCGCTGGATTCTGGTTCAGACCCGCACGGACATCGTCTGCCGGCAGGCGGAGCTGCTCCGAGCCTGGCGGCCGCTCGCCAAGGACTTCGACATCTTCTTCGGCCTGGAAGCGGCCTCGGACGCGGGCCTGGCCAGCGTGGCCAAGGACGCGGGGGTCTCCGCGTCGATCGAGGCCGCGCGGATCGCACGCTCGTTCGGCTATGGCGTGACCGGGAACTTTCTGGTGGATCCGGATTGGGACGAGGCGCAGTTCCAGGAGCTCTGGGACTTCGTCGCGACGCATGGGTTCGAGCGCGCGGGTTACACGATCCTGACGCCGCTTCCGGGGACCGAGTTCTTCCAAAAGATGTCGCCGGTTCTGGAGGGCCAGCCCTGGTTCAAGTACGACATGCACCACGTCCTCTGGGAGCCGCGGCTGGGTGTGCGCCGCTTCTTCGAGCTCTACGCCGAGACGTGGCGGCGCTCGATCCTGAACACGAGCGGCCAGAAGAGCTGGCTCGCCTGGATGCGGCAAATCCGGCCGGCCCAGATTCCGTACTTGACGCGCGTCCTGCTGCGCACGCAGCGAATGATGAAAGCGCAGGCCTACCTCGACGAGCACGAGGCGAGCCTGGCCGAGGCGCCGGCCGCCCCGCCGCAGGCGCTCGAGGCCTCCTAGAATTTCCGCCCTCGAAACGATCTTCCCGGCGGGAGAGACCCTTTCGCGGCACCGGACGCGCATCGCCGCGACACCGGCGCGCACTTGGGAAGCGCTGCTCGCCCAGGATCTCGCGGGCTCGGCCTTCTCGAAGGCGCTTCTGGCGTTGCGGGGGTACGGACACAGGGCGGTACGGGGCGGCGCGGGAACGTTTCCGGAAAGGCTCCAACGCTTCGGCTTCACGAAGCTCGAGGAGATTCCCGAAACCGAGCTGGTGTTCGGGCTCGCCGGAAAGTTCTGGCGGCCCGACGGCGGCCTGCGTCGGATCCAGAACCGCGAAGCGTTCGACGGTTTTGCCGAGGACGGGTGTGTCAAGGCCGCATGGAATCTCCGGGTCGCCGCCGCCGACGGCGGCGCCTGCGAGCTCTCGACCGAGACCCGGATCGCATACTTCGGCGCCGGCGCCCGCCGCAAGTTCCGCCTCTACTGGACGCTCGTCGGGCCGTTCTCGGGCGCGCTCCGGAAGACGCTCTTGCGCGGCGTGAAGCGCGGCGCCGAGGAGCCCTCGCCCTCCGCCTCGTTATGATTCCCGGTCAGCTCAAGGAGGTCTCATGAGAAGACGCATCGTCTGGATCCTGCTGGCCCTCGCGGCCATTCCGCTGCGGGCCCAATCCGCCGACGGCATGTTCGCGCAGGGGGCCGTCGCCAGCGTGCTGGACGCCTGGCATGCGGCGGCAGCCGCCGCCGACGAAGAGAAGTATTTCGCGGCGTTCACTCCCGACGCGGTGTTCCTGGGCACCGACGCGACGGAGCGCTGGACCCGCGACGAGTTTCGCAAGTACGCGCACCCCTTCTTCGCCAAGGGAAAGGCATGGTCCTTCCGGGCGACCTCCCGCTGGATATCGTTCTCTTCCGACCGGCGTTTCGCCTGGTTCGACGAGAATCTGGACACGCCGAACCTGGGGCCCTGCCGCGGATCCGGCGTCCTCGTCTCGAGCGGCGGCACCTGGAAGATCGCGCAGTACAACCTCTCCGTGCCGATCCCCAACGACCTGATGGACGACGTGAAGAAGCGGATCGAGGAGTATCGGAAGGGCAAGGCGAAGCCATGAGGCGCACCGCCGTCACGATCCTCTCCCTCTCCTTCGTCGCGGCGACGCCGCCGAAGCCGACGCCGGCGGACCTCGTCCTTCGCAACGGCGCCGTGTACACGGTCGACGCCGCTCGAAGCTGG
>JBDTXY010000346.1:0-3658 GCA_040005945.1 Acidobacteriota bacterium | reverse complement strand
GCCTGAAGCGTCAGGCCGACCGCCATGATCCGCTGCCCGCCGATCCGGTCGGAGAGCGCACCGGCGATTGGAGCGACGAAGATCGGCATTGCCGTCCACGGAAGGATGCGAAGGCCGGACTGGAAGGGCGAGTAGCCCTGTATGGATTGGAAGAACTGGGCCAACAGGAAGATCGAGCCGAACATCCCGAAGAACATCAGCAGCGACGCGACGTTGGTCAGCGCGAACGTGCGGTTGCGGAAGAAGCGCATCGGCAGCATCGGCGTCTCGGTGCGCAGCTCCCAGAGGACGAACGCGACCAGCAGGGCGACGCCCGCAGCGAGCGAGACGACGATCTCGGGGCTCGTCCACCCCTGGCCGCCGCCGCGGACCAGGCCCCAGACGATCCCGAGCAGCCCGGCGCTGGCCAGGCCGAGACCCGGCAGATCGAGCCGGCTCGAGGGTCCGCGCGTCTCGTCGAGGCGCCTGAGCGCGAGCGCGATCATCACCAGGCCGATCGGGACGTTGATCCAGAAGATCCAGTGCCACGACAGGCCGGAGACGACCGCCCCGCCGACGAGCGGGCCGAGCGCGACCGCGAGGCCGCCGATCCCGCCCCAGGCGCCGAGCGCGGCCGCCGGCGAGCCCTGCGGGCGATAGGCGCCGCCCTGCCTCGATTCCGGCATGTGTGATGGGACACGCGACCCGGCGGGCGAGCCTACTCGGGTGCGAGCACTATCCTTGTTTCCACAATCCTGCGTCAGTCTCCTCGGAACGGGCCCGCCACTTCGTGATCTCGTCCTGGGCGGCCTGCATCTCCCTCTTTGCCCTGAGTATGTCCGCGCGGAGCGCCTCGGAGCCCAAATACGTGCGATGCCTGTGGTGGACGACGTAGCCCTTGTGTTTCGCGGGTTCCAGAAGGAGGATCTGGTTCCGATGGCCGGCGATTAGCCTATCCAGGAGCCTAGGCCCGGTGCGCGTCTTGCTGAAGCCGAACTTCTGCGACGGCCGGATCTCGTCGAGTCCTCTGTCGAGGATCGGATGTCCGGCGACCGCGCCGAAGAAGAAGTTGGACGCGGCGCCCGTTCGCCGCAGCATGATGAAGAAGTCCGTGTCCTCGATCAGCGGCTCGATCGAGCGCAGGCACGTTACGTCTGTATCGATGTAGACGCCCCCGAAGCGCCAGATGAGCTCGAGGCGCAAGATGTCGGCGCGCTCAGCTGGCACGCGCAGCCGCTCGGCTGCTTCCGGCCGGCGCAGCTTCTCCGGCAGGTTCTCCTCGCTCCAGAGGCGCAGCTCCCAACCCGGGTGGTGGCGAAGCCAGGTCTTCTGGTAGTTGGCGTACTCCTCCGGGAACGGATCGGGCCCGAGCCAGATCTGATGGAAGATCGGCGGAATCCGCACGGATGTTACGGATGTTGTAGCCGGATGGACGTTGTCGGGGACAGGCTGGAGGTCCTCTCGAGCGGGAAGCTTCGCCTCAGCCTCCTCGTACTTGGCCCGCCACTTGCGGGCCTCCTTCTGGGCAACCTTCCACCGCCTCTCTGCCTTGAGCAGTGACTGCCACAATCCGTCCAGGGTGTCCCAGGCCCGCAACCCATGGACTGCGTAGGCCTTCTCGATCTCATCCGGCTTTTGCGGATCGAAGACCTCCCGATCGAAGAAGGTGACGTCGGACTGGTTGGCGAGTAGTCGGTCGAGGAACATCGCCCCTGTCGCGGCGTTAGCGTCTCCGTGAAACTCGAGCGGGCGGAGATCCTCGAGCGCGTGATCGAGGGCCGCATGCCCGGCCACCGCGCCGAAGAGTGCGTCGTTCACGCGCCGCGATTTAGTGAGCCCGATAAAGAAGTGGGTTTCCCCGATCAGCGGCTCGATCGAGCGCAGGCACACGAGGTCCGGGTCGACGTAGACGCCCCCGAAGCGCCAGAGGACCTCGAGCCGGAAGACATCGCTCCGCTCCCTCGGTGACCGCAGGCGCTCCGAAGCCTCGGGCCGGCGCAACTCCTTAGGCTCGGGAAGATTCTTTTCAGTCCAAAAGCGCAGCTCCCAGTCCGGGTGGTGGTGAAGCCAGGTCTCCCGGTGGCGGGTGTACTCCTCCGGGAATGCCTCGTCCTCGAACCAGATCTGATGGAAGATGCGCGGAATCAGCACGGACGTCGTAACCGGATGGACGTTGTGACCTTCGAAATTAGGATTGGGCCGCGTTTAAAGGCTATCCGGAGGCGCGCTTGATATATAGCACGAGCTGGACAAAAGGAAGAAGGGAGATTCATGAGCAATATGTACGAGGTTGTCGAGGATCTCGTCGGCAGTCTTGTGCCAGAGGAAGGGCTCTGGCTCGCCGTTTGATCCAGGTGCGGATCGAGAGGACGAGTTCTTTCGCGGACCGGTGGATACCGCATCGCAGCCACTTGCTGGTGAGTTCGGTGAACCAGCGCTCTACGAGGTTGAGCAGCTCGAGCGGCTCGGCATGTAGTGGAAGGTGAAGCGGGGGGTGGCAGAGCAGCGAGCGCTGGATCGAAGGCGTTGTGTCGGTCGATGAGTTATTGGGCGGGCACGGACTTGTCGATCAGGTTCAGGAAGCAGGCGTCGTCGAGCGCGTAGAGGTTCGTCGCCCCATCGCCTGTCGCGCGTGTGCTGCTCGGGCGCGCCCGGCATGAGTGGCATGTGCGGTAGAGGCCTGGGATCTGGAACTGACTTCTCGTCCACGCAGAGCACGACCGCCGCCTCCGGCGGCGATCCTCGTGTCTCGCCGGCGCGGACGTTCTGGTGTGCGGGCCGGGCGCGACACCGCCGTCACGGACGTCGCGGACGTCGCGGACGTCGCGGCCAGAGTCGGGGCACACTGCGGGTCGCGTTCCCAGCGACGGTCCATGAGCTGACCGACGACTTCGGGGTCGACCACGGTGCCCGCCGCGGTCCACGCGACGGGCCGACTCGAAGAACTCGTCCACGTCGAGGATGCGGTCCTTGAGCAGGTACCCGAACCCTTCGGGCTGCTCGCTGAAGAGCTCGAAGGTGTGCCGCACCTCGACGGCTCGTAGAGCACGGCACCCCGCGGGAGGCTCCGGTGGGAGCCTCCCGCTCCTTGGGCCGGGCGGCTAGGCGGCTTCGTCCAGCACGGGCCGGAGCACCCCTACCTCGGCGGGTCTGCGTCGTCGGGGGACGAAGAACGCGGCCAGGGCTCCCAGCGCGACGACCGCCGCGCCGACCCAGATCGCCGCGTTCATCCCGTTCGAGAAGGTCTCGGCCGTCCGGTACCCGCCGTAGTGGGAGAAGATCGACGCCAGCACCGCGACGCCAAACACGCCCCCGAGCTCGCGGATCGCGTTGTTGGCGCCCGACGCCTGGCCCTCCTGCTCGCGGCGCACGGCCGAGAGCACGACGTTCGCCACGGGCGCGAAGAACAGCGCCATACCGATCCCTGACAGCACGAACGGGGCCACAAGCTCCGTGTAGGGCACGGTCGGGTTCGACACCGTCGCGATCCAGGCGAGACCCACGGCCTGAAGCGTCAGGCCGACCGCCATGATCCGCTGCCCGCCGATCCGGTCGGAGATTCAGGACTCGGGGCCCTCGCAGCCCTCGATCAGGCGCTTCGCCCAGGGCTGCTTGGAGTCGAGGACTTCCATCGAGGCGAGCACGTTGATCAGCATCCCGCGCGCGAAGAACCGGGAGA
>JBDTXY010000345.1:0-3662 GCA_040005945.1 Acidobacteriota bacterium | reverse complement strand
GAGTCCTGGCGGCGGAGGATGATCTGGATCTCCTCCGCGATCTCCTCGTCCTTGAGCTTCAACCGCTTCAACTGTTGCGGGGTCAGCCGCGCGATGCCTTCGGCGGTGAACTTGGCCGACCGCTTGACGATCTCGTTGCCATCGCGGTCGTTGACCTCTTCCGCCGCGACGCGGCCGACCAGCAGATCCCGGATCTTCTTGTTGGCCTCCTCGCGGATGATCCGGATCTCGTCCTTGGAGTTCTTCTCGATCTTCGCGATCTGGTCCTGCTCGATCGAGAGCGCCCGGAGATCCTTGTCGATCCCCTTGCGAGAGAAAATCTTGACGTCGACGATCGTGCCCTCGATGCCCGGCGGGCACTTGAGCGAGGCGTCCCGCACGTCGCCGGCCTTCTCGCCGAAGATCGCGCGCAGGAGCTTCTCCTCCGGCGTCAGCTGAGTCTCGCCCTTGGGCGTGACCTTGCCGACCAGGATGTCTCCCGGCTTGACGCTCGCCCCGATGCGGATGATGCCGGACTCGTCCAAGTCGCGCAGCGCGTTCTCCGAAACGTTGGGGATATCGCGCGTGATCTCCTCGGGCCCCAGCTTGGTGTCGCGGGCTTCGATGTCGAACTCCTGGATGTGGATCGACGTGAAGAAGTCGTCCTTGACCAGGCGCTCGGAGACTAAGATCGCGTCCTCGTAGTTGTAGCCGCGCCAGGGCATGAAGGCCACCAGCACGTTGCGGCCCAGCGCCAGCTCGCCCTGGGACGTGCAGGGCCCGTCGGCCAAGACCTGGCCCCGCTCCACCCGAACGCCCTCGTGGACGATCGGCTTCTGGTTGATGCAGGTGTTCTGGTTGGACCGGCGGAACTTGGTCAACGGGTAGATGTCGGCGCCGAACTCCTTGCCGCTGTCCCCCGTCTCTCCGGGTCCGCCCTCGACGCGCACGATGATGCGCTCGGAGTCGACCTGGTCCACGATCCCCCCGCGCTTGGCCAGCACCACGGCGCCCGAATCGCGCGCCACGGTGGCTTCCAGGCCCGTGCCCACGAAGGGCGACTCGACTTTGAGCAGCGGCACGGCCTGCCGCTGCATGTTGGAGCCCATCAGCGCGCGGTTGGCGTCGTCGTGCTCCAGGAACGGAATCAACGCCGTCGCGACCGAGACCAGCTGCTTGGGCGAGATGTCCTTGTAGTCGACCTTGTCGCGCTCGGCCGTGATGAACTCGCCGTTGAAGCGCGCGATGACCCGGTCCTCCCGGATGCGCCCGGCGGCGTCGGTCTCGGCGTTGGCCTGGGCGATGACGTAGTTCTCTTCCTCCCAGGCGGAGAGGTAGAAGGCGAACGGCAGGGACTCCGCGGCCTTCTTGTGGTTGCGGCGGACGCGCTCGTTCTCCTCCTCCAGGTCCTTCTTCTCGGCGATCTGGCCCAGCTTGAACGAGGTGTCCCCGACCTGCGTGACCTGGAAGTGGTCGATGACCCGGCCCTTCTCCACCTTCTTGTAAGGCGTTTCGATGAAGCCGAAGTCGTTGATCCGCGCGTAACACGACAGCGAA
The DNA here is from genome assembly GCA_040005945.1 of Acidobacteriota bacterium. Taxonomy (GTDB): domain Bacteria; phylum Acidobacteriota; class Thermoanaerobaculia; order UBA5066; family Gp7-AA6; genus DAHUXD01. The sequence goes on along the minus strand of JBDTXY010000345.1, from coordinate 2,126 downwards.
GAAATCAGGCCGATGTTGGGACCCTCCGGGGTCTCGATTGGGCAGACGCGGCCATAGTGCGTCGGGTGAACGTCCCGAACCTCGAATCCCGCCCGCTCGCGGGAGAGGCCGCCCGGTCCGAGGGCCGAGAGACGCCGCTTGTGCGTGACCTCGGAGAGGGGATTGGTCTGGTCCATGAACTGCGACAGCTGCGACGAACCGAAGAACTCCTTGATCGACGCGATGACCGGCTTGGAGTTGATCAGGTCGTGGGGCATCGCCGAGTCGATGTCCTGGTGGACGGACATCTTCTCCTTGATGGCGCGCTCCATCCGCACCAGGCCGATGCGGAACTGGTTCTCGAGCAGCTCGCCCACCGAGCGGACCCGGCGGTTGCCGAGGTTGTCGATGTCGTCGGTGCGGCCCACGTCGCGCTTCAGGCGAAGCAGATAGCCCACCACGCGAAAGATGTCGGCGGGCGTGAGCGTGCGAGTGTCCTCGGAGGAGTCGGCTTCCAGCTTGATGTTGAACTTGAAGCGGCCGACGCGGGAGAAGTCGTACTTTTTGGCGTCGAAGAACATTCCCTCGAAGAGGTTCTTGGCCGACTCGTAGGTCGGCGGATCGCCCGGGCGCAGGCGCCGGTAGATCTCCAGGATCGCCTCGTTCTTGGTCTTGTGGGTGTCCTTCCGGATTGTGTTGACCAGGACGTCGCTGGAGAGATCCCAGTCCGGGAAGAAGATCTCGATCTCCTTGATGCCGCGCTCCTTGAGTGTCTCGACCGCACCGGCGCCCAGCTCCTGTCCGGCCTCGAAGAGCACTTCGCCGGTGGACAGATCCACGATGTCGGCCAGGAAACAGGCCTTCTCGATCGCGGACTCGTCGACCGAGCGCTCGATGGATCCCTTCTTGGTGATCTCTTTCTGGTCGTCGCCCGAGAGCTTGATTCCGGCAAAGACCTGCTTGGTCTCCCGCTTGGCGCGGGCGTATCGATCGCGCATCTCCTCCTGCTTGAGGACGTCCTTGCCGATCGTCAGGTAGGCGCGTCCGCGCTCGAAGCGGGCCGGCACGCCCACGTAGAACTGGCGCAGGATCGACTCGTCGGTCTCCAGCCCCAGGGCCCTCAGGAAGATCGTGGCCGGGAACTTCCGCTTGCGGTCGATGCGGACGAAGAGCACGGCCTTCTGGTCGTACTCGAACTCCACCCACGAGCCACGATAGGGGATGATCTTGGCCAGATATCCGTGGGCGGACTCCTTCGTGAAGAAGACGCCGGGCGAACGGTGGAGCTGGGACACGATGACGCGCTCGGTGCCGTTGATGACGAACGTCCCGTGCTCGGTCATCAGGGGGATGTCCCCGAAGAAGACTTCCTCTTCCTTGGCGTCCCGCATCGTCTTGACGCCGGTGTCGGGGTCCTTGTCGTAGACGAACAGGCGGAATGTCACCTTGAGCGGGACCGAGTAGGTCATGCCCCGCTCCTGGCACTCGGCCACGGAGTACTTCATCTGGAGGTCCACCGGGTTGCCGCACACGTCGCAGAGGCTGACGCGGTTCGGATTCTGGGCGCCGCACTTGTGGCAGGAGACCACCTCCTCGTGCGGGTGCGCCGTCACGATGCGGGCACCGCACGAGCGGCAGTCCATGCGCAGGTGCTCGAGGCCCTTGAGCCTCCCGCACTTGCACTCCCAGTTGCCGATCGCGTACTTGACGAACTGCAGCTCGCAGGCGCCGCGGAAGTCCGCGAACGGAAACACGCTCGTGAAGACGGCCTGGAGGCCCGACTCCTCCCGCTCCTCGGGGAGCAGGTTCATCTGCAGAAACCGCTCGTACGAACGGCGCTGCACGTCGATCAGATTCGGAAGATCCATGAAGGAGCGGATCTTCGAGAAATTCTTTCTTAGGGCCGAGACTTCTACGACCTCAGTCATTCAAGCTCCTCGCCGGCGTTCCCGGCGCAATCGGACGGATCCAGCGCCACCCTCGGAGGCGGTCACCAGGGACAACAAATTCCTATTCCCGGTCGCGAGAATGACGACTTGACGTCGTTTTGAGCCGCGGCTCGCAAGCGGCCGAGAACGGCTCAAAACCAGAGCTTCGGGCCTTTCGTTCGTCATTCCCCGGCGCACTACTTGATCTCGACCTTTGCA
>JBDTXY010000344.1:0-3670 GCA_040005945.1 Acidobacteriota bacterium | reverse complement strand
CTTTGCGCTTCCCGCAGAGCGAGGGCGTGTCGACGCCGCGAGGGAACATCTATTCGGACCGTCCGCACGCCGTCTTTTTCCAGGCGCTCGGCCATGAGCTCGTGCGGGGAGAGCGGGTCCTGGTGATCCCCGAGATCAACGGCGTGGATGCGCTGTTCTCCGTTCGGAGCGTGTCGCCTCTCCTGGATCACCTTCCCGGTTGGCTCGACGACGACCGGGAGAAAGAGCTCATCGCGCGTTTCGAGAAAAACGCTCCAGACGCGGTGGTCCTGTTCGAGAGAGCGTTGCCGGAATTCGAACTACGCGCGCTGGGACAGGGGTATGGCTCGTCGCTCATGGCGTGGATCCAGGAGCACTATCGTCCAGTCGTGACCCTGACCGCTGGGACGATCCTGCGGCGGAGAGGGCCAGCGGCCCCCGCCGGTATCCGAGACGTCTCTTATAATCGCCCCCCTTGAAGAGCTCCCGATACGCCGACGCCGGTGTCGACATCGATGCGAAAGCCACCGCGCTCGCGCGAGCGAAGGCGGCGATCCGTTCGACCTTCACGCCCGGAGTCCTGGGAGACGTGGGGGGTTTCGGGGGCCTCTTCCGGCCCGACTTCTCCGCGTTCCGCGAGCCGGTCTTAGTCGCGTCCACCGACGGCGTCGGCACCAAGCTCAAGGTCGCGATCGACATGGGACGGCACGACACGTGCGGCGCCGACCTGGTCAACCACTGCGTCAACGACATCCTGGTTCAGGGCGCGCGGCCCCTCTTCTTCCTCGACTACATCGCGACGGGCAAGGTCGAGCCGGGAGTGATCGGGAGCGTGATCGACGGCATCGCGCGCGGCTGCCGCGAGAACGGGACGGCGCTGCTCGGGGGAGAGACAGCCGAGATGCCGGGCTTCTACGCGGCCGGCGAATACGACGTGGCCGGCACGATCGTCGGCGTGGTGGAGCGCGACCGGATTCTCGACGGCTCTCGGATCGTCGCGGGCGACGTCGCCGTGGGCCTTCCCAGCGTCGGCCTCCAGACGAACGGCTTTACGCTCGCCCGCAAGGTCTTTTTCGAGACGATGGGCCTCTCGCCGGGGGAGCGGATCCAGGAGCTGGGGGATCGCGCGATCGGCAGCATCCTGCTGGATCCGCACCTGTCCTACTTGAAGGTCCTGGAACCGCTGCTGGACGCGGAGCTGGTTCACGGCATGGCGCACTTAACCGGCGGCGGGTTCTACGACAACATCCCCCGCGTGCTGCCCGAGGGGCTCGACGTCGTGGTCAAGTCGGGCTCGTGGCTGGTGCCGCCGGTCTTCGACGTGATCGCGCGCGAGGGCGGCGTTTCCTTCGAGGAGATGCACCGCGTCTTCAACATGGGAATCGGCATGGTCGTGTTCATGAGCGCGGCGGACCTCGCGAAGGCGGCGCAGATCTGGCGCGACGCCGGCCAGGGATGGTTCGCCATCGGGAACGTGAAGGGCGAGGGGAGCCGCCGCGTCGTCGTCGAGCCCCTGCCGGCCTAGCATCCGGAGCGAAATGGATTCCGTCGAGCGCCACCCCGCAGGACTTCGCGAGGCCACGGCGCTCCTGGTCGGCTCGCGCCTCGCCCTGCTCGTGCTCGCGCTCTTCGCGCTGCGCTATTTTCCGATCAACGCGTACAACCGGGACCACAACTCCGCCTACGCGATCCCGCTGGCGGCGGGGGATCGTTGGCGGGAGCCCGCCGTGGCGCCGGACCAGGCGCCACCGCCCGTTTCCGCTCACGCTGAACCCTCGTGGATCGCCGTCTGGGCCCGCTGGGACGCTCTCTGGTACGTGCGGATCGCCGAGGTCGGATACGCCGAGCGATTCGGAGTGGACGATCTGCCGGGCACCCACGGCGAACCGCCCGCGACCGGGTTCTATCCGTTGATGTCGCTGCTCATGCGCGCATTGGCTCCGCTGGTGGGCTCGCCCTTGCGGGCGGGGCTCGTGATCGCCAACGTCGCGTTGGCTTTCGCCGTCGTCCTGCTCTTCCGACTGACGCATCGCTTGGCCGGCGCGGACGCCGCTTCGATTGCCGTCACGCTGCTCCTGGTGTTTCCCCCGGGTTTCTTTCTCTCGGCGCCGTACGCGGACTCGCTCGGCCTGGCTCTGTCCCTGGCGAGCCTCTCCGCGGCGCTGCGCGGCAGCCCGGCGGTGGCGGGGATCTTTGGGTTCCTCTCGGCGCTATCCCGGCCCATGGGCGTGCTCTTGGCTCCCGCGCTCGCGATCCAGTGGTGGCAATCGCGCCGGGCCGATCCCTCGCGCCGCTCTTGGCTGGGCGCCGCCGCGTCGCTGCTCCCCGTGGCCGGGCTGGCCGCATTCCTGCTCTACTGCAAGGTGTTCTTCGGGGACCCCTGGGCGCCGTTTCACCGGCAGGAGACCTGGCGCGGCCCGATGACCTGGCCGCCGGCGATCTTTCACGAGCTCGCGGGCGGACACTTTGCATTATTGGCGCCGAGGCACTCGGTCGTGGAGCTGGTCGCCGCGGTTCTCTTCTTGGTGCTCGGGGCACTGGCGTTTCGTTACCTGCCGCTGTCCGTGGCGGCGTACGGCCTCGGTGCGACGCTGCTACCGCTGGCGACCTCGCTGTTCTCGTTCTCGAGGCTGGCGCTCGCCGCGTTTCCGGCCTTCATGACCGCCGGCGTCCTCTTGAGCCGCCGGCCGGCGCTGGCCCGAGGCCTGGTGGCGTTTTTCGGGGTGCTCCTGGGCGTTTTCGCGCTGTTCTATTTCAGCTGGAACTGGATCGGATGACGTGACGGCCCAGAGGCGCCGCCTCGCGGTCCTTCTGTCCGGGCGGGGCTCCAATTTCGAGGCGATCGCGGACGCGGTGGACCGCGGCGAGATTCGCAACTCCGAGATCGTGGCCGTCATCTCCGACGTGGAAGATGCTCCGGGTCTGCGCCGAGGAATCGAGAGGGGATTGCCCGTGTATCCCGTTCCCCGCGGAGCCCTGGGGCGCCGCGCACACGAGGACGGGATCGCGAAGATTCTCTCCGCGGCGCGGCCCGACCTGATCTGCCTGGCGGGCTACATGCGTGTCCTGTCGCCCGAGTTCGTCGCGCGCTACCCCGGGCGCATCCTGAACATCCATCCCGCCCTGCTCCCCAAGTTTCCGGGGCTCGACGTTCAGCGGCGGGCGCTGGAGGCGGGCGAGAGCGAGTCGGGCTGCACCGTTCACTTCGTGGACGAGGGAACCGACACGGGTCCGGTGATCCTGCAGAGACGAGTTCCTATTCTCCCGGGGGACACCGTCGAGACGCTGTCGGAGCGGATCCTGGCCGAAGAGCACCGCGCGTATCCCGAGGCGATCGCGCGGGTGCTCGAGAGCCTCGACCCTGGAGAAGACAAACTGCACTAAAGGGTGTGCAGAGCCGGGCGCCGGAAACCCTCGTTTTGCTGCTGTTTCCGGTTTCTCGTGAAAAACCTTGACAGGGGATTGGCCCAGACCTATATTCCCCGTTCCCCGCAAGGGTTGGTTCTTTCCAATGGTTTCGTCTCTGCGCGAGCTGTCCGTCCATCTTGTGCCGGGCGACGCAAACATCGCGTTGACGGAGCTCATAGGGTTCGCTAAACTGGAAGGTCCGTCGTAAAGGCGGGTTTTCCTTTTCGCGCCGGCGGTACGGCGCGGTTCCGGGGCGTGGAGTCCAGGAGCGGGGTTCCTTGAA
>JBDTXY010000343.1:0-3682 GCA_040005945.1 Acidobacteriota bacterium | reverse complement strand
AAAGGCCGATGGGGACGTCGTGATCAAGGGCTCGAAAGTCGGAATCAACTGAGCGGTGATGTCAGACCAACAGACACTTATGCGGCTGGACGCAGCCAGCGAGGATTCCGCCGGGTCGGGAGGCGAGGCAGATCCGCTGAAGGTCTTGTTGGCGAAGAGGCACGATCGGCTCGAGCCGGTTGCGTCGGTCACGATCGGCACCATCGTGGCTTGGGACGTCGAACGCGCCGGCCCATGGATCGCATTCTTAGCGCACGGGCGGGAGATGAGCGAGTGTGCAAGGACCCTCGTCGGGCTGAGTCCCTCGGATATCGGTCAGCAAACGGTCCTCGCCTTCGAAGACGGGGATGTCGCTAGGCCGATTGTCATGGGCATCCTGAGCAGGGTCACGAGCCCGGCAACGGATACCCAGAAGACCATAGACATCCAAGCAGATGGAGAGCGGGTCGTCGTGACGGCAAGCCGTCGTCTGGTACTCCGGTGCGGAGCGGCCAGCATCACGTTGACTGAGGCGGGGAAGATCCTCATCAGCGGCCGTTATGTGCTGACTCAATCGTCGGGCGTGAACAAGCTGTCCGGCGGTTCCATCCAGTTGAACTGACGACGCAGTCGTCCCGATAGCTTCCGATGTGGGACGTCGACAATGAAACGCCGTTCGCGCATGCCCACACATGGGAGCGCGACCGCGACGGTGCGGACACCTGGATCGTCGTCGTAAAGGGGACTTTCGACGTCCTCGACGACGGCTCGACGGTAGTCGCTTCGGAACAATGCCCGGTTTGCGAGACGCCTCTCTTTCATGGTGAGCCTGGTCACTCGAGCCTGCGGCTCGAGACGGACCTGCTGCGAGTCAAGCCGACGACGGACGTCATCGTGCTCGGGCATGCGTACTCGCCCGCCGGGCGGCCTATCGAAAAGCTCGAGACGAGTCTAAAGATCGCCGATGTCGAGAAGACGCTGTGGGTCTGGGGAGATCGGGAATACCGACAGGAGGCGTCCGGCATCGTGCCGGGGCGGGCGATGCCGTTCGTGCGGATGCCGCTCGTCTACGAGCGTTCGTTCGGTGGTCAAGTCCCGCATCGAGAAGGCTCGGAGTCCGTCGATTGGGACGAACGGAATCCGGTCGGGATGGGATACGTCGGGAGTTCGGGCAAGCGATCCGGAATGCCGGTACCGAACATCGAGTACCCGGGTGGGCGCCAACCGCAATGGCCAGCCGGCTTCGGGCCGATTGCGGCGCACTGGAAATCGAGACGCCGGTGGTGCGGCACCTACGACGAGGCCTGGGACCGGCAGCGAAAGCCACTGGTCCCGACGGATCTGGATGACCGCTTCTATCTCAGTGCACCGGATGATCAACGCCCGGCGGCTCATCTGGTCGGCGGCGAGCGCGTCGAACTCCGTGGAATGACGCCCGGCGGATTCCTTAGTTTCCTCCTGCCACGCGTCGTTCTCGGATTCGAGACCATCTTCTCCGACATCGAGCCCGTCATTCACCGGCAGGTGCTCCACTCGGTGATCATCGAACCCGATGTTCCGCGCGTTTGCTTGGTCTGGCAAACATCGCTCGCTTGCCATCCCAGGGTCCTCAAGCTGCAGTTCACCCGCGTGACCGAAAAGCGGGTGCTCAACGCGAGCCGCTAGACAACTTCGGTCATGAGCGATCGCGTACGTCTTGTCTCCGCCGGAGCCTGCACCAGTGTCGGCGGCTCGTTGCAGGCCTCCGCGGCGGCAGTGCGTGCGGGCCTCTCGGCGTTCGCGCATCACGCGTTCATGGTCGACACCGCCGGCAAACCGATGATCGTCGCGTGCGCGAGCTTCGTCCCGCCGGCTTTCGTCGGGTTCGATCGACTTCGGCAGTTGTCGACGCTGGCGGCTGAAGAGGCGCTGTCGAGTTCCGGGCTCTCGGCCGGCTCCCGTGTGCCCGCGTTCATCGGCGTCCCGCCGACCCAGCCGGGCCTTCCGGACGACTTGCGGGACTCCTTCCGCGCGCGCTTCTCGGAAGGCTTGTCGACCGGTGTATCCGTTGACTCGGTGGAGCTTGTCGCCTCCGGTCATAGCGCAGGTTTGATGGCGCTTGCGAGGGGATGTCAGGCCATTCGCGAGGGATCGGCCGAGGCAGTCCTAATCGGCGGGGTCGATTCCCATCTCGATCCTTCGAAGCTTGAAAAGCTGGAGTCAACCGGGCAATTGCACGGTGCAGGGTCCTACAACAACGCATGGGGGTTCGTGCCTGGCGAGGGTGCGGGCTTCTGCGTTCTGGTTTCGGAGCGAGGGAGGCCGGTGGCGATGCCTCTGCGTACCGTCGAGATTTCCGCGGTCGGCCTCGCCGAAGAGGCATGCCTCATTAATACGGACTCGGTATGCCTGGGTCACGGGCTCACAGGGGCTTTCGAGCAAGTGCTTGGAGGGCCGGAGCACGACCTGATCGAGAGCGTCCTATGCGACATGAATGGCGAGCCGTACCGGGCCGAGGAGTACGCCTTCGCGACCATCCGAACGCAGGCGGGATTCGTCGACGCGTCGTCCTTCGAGACGCCCGCAGACTGCTGGGGAGACGTAGGGGCCGCGTCGGGGCCGCTTCTGCTCGGCCTCGTTTGGATGGGAGTCGGCAAGGGTTATCGCCGGAGCCGGACGACACTCGTCTGGACCAGTTCCGAAAGCGGGGAGCGCGCCGCCGCGGTCGTCTCCGTACGCGATGGGGATGAGCGATGACGGTGAGCGTCAAGGTCAACGGCACGGACAACAGCGTCTCGCATAAGGGGGCGATGCACTTCGCCAAAAACACCGCCCCCGACGTCTGCAAGACGCCGAGTCCGGGCGGACCGGTGCCCATTCCGTACCCGGTGATCATTTCCCTGTCGAGCGATCTCACCAAGGGCACGACCACCGTGAAGGCGGACGGGGGGAACATGATCGCCATCAAGGGCTCCGAGTACTCACAATGCTCCGGAGACGAGGCGGGAACTGCCGGCGGCGTGGTGTCGAGCACGAACATGAAGGAGGCCACCTGGATCCTTTATTCGTTCGACGTGAAGTTCGATGGATCGAACGCTTGTCGGAAGACCGACAAGATGAAGATGAACCACGGCAACACGATCTGCCTCGGAGGGAACGACGGTCCGCCGTTGAAGCCGGAGGCGTTCCTAAAGAAGATCATGTGCAAGTGCGCCAAGGCCGCAAAGACGCCGAAGCCGACGTCTTGCACGGCTTACGGCAACGAAGTCGACGCGTGTTGTCAGAAGGCGATCAAGGATCATCAGGACTCGGGCGATCCGCCTGCCACGCAAGGGGAACAGGGTTACAACCCGAACGGAACGAAATCGAGCCAGCCCCGTTCGCCGCTACCCGAGCAGAGCACGGGCGAGTTCTTCAAGGCGATCACCGGGCTGCGCTTTCCGGACGCAGCTTCGCTGGACGCGGACGGCAAGGTCACGCAGTTCTTCGATTTCAAGGCGAAGTGTCCCAAGGGAACGCCGATCCCTGGAGGCAAGAAACGGAAGGCCGGCGTTGCGACCGGGCGCAGCACCCCAGGCTGGTCACCGGGGAAGCGCATCAAGCGAGGCAAGAACAAGGGCAAGATGAAGCCGGGGCAGAAAGAACAGATCAAGAAGCTGGGCAGGCAGCAGAAGCCGCCGGTGAAGAAGCCGCCCAAACTGATCACCAACGTCGGTTGCAAGTG
>JBDTXY010000342.1:0-3687 GCA_040005945.1 Acidobacteriota bacterium | reverse complement strand
CACGACCGCTACTTCCTCGACAACGTCGCGGGCTGGATCCTGGAGCTCGACCGCGGCGCGGGCATTCCATGGGAAGGCAACTATTCGAGCTGGCTCGAGCAGAAGGAGCAGCGGCTCGAGATGGAAGAGAAGCAGGAGTCCGCGAAGCGGAGGACTCTGAGACGCGAGCTCGAGTGGGTGAAGATGTCGCCGCGCGCGCGGCAGGCCAAGAGCAAGGCGCGTCTCGAAAAATACGAGACGCTCCTCGCCGACAAGGGGCCCGAGGCGCGCGGCGAGACGGCGGACCTCTTCATCCCGCCCGGTCCGCGCCTGGGCGACGTCGTCGTCCGGGCGGAGAAAGTTCGGAAGTCCTTCGGCGACCGGCTGCTGATGGAGGACCTCACCTTCGACCTGCCGCGCGGCGGCATCGTCGGGATCATCGGGCCGAATGGCGCGGGCAAGACGACGCTCTTCAAGATGATCATGGGTCAGGAAAAACCGGACGGAGGAAAGCTGGTCGTGGGCGAGACGGTCGTCGCCTCCTACGTGGATCAGGACCGGGACCGGCCGGACCCGAAGAAATCGGTCCATGACGAAATCTCGGGCGGGCAGGACCGCATCATCGTCGGAAAGCGCGAGATTCCCTCGCGGGCGTATGTATCGATGTTCAACTTCAAGGGCTCCGACCAGCAGAAGCGCATCGGCGACCTCTCGGGGGGAGAGTTCAACCGGCTTCACCTGGCGCGCACGCTGAAGAAGGGCGGGAACGTCCTGCTCTTAGACGAGCCGACCAACGATCTCGACGTCGACACGCTGCGCGCGCTCGAGGACGCTCTCCTCGATTTCGGCGGGTGCGCGGTCGTCATCAGCCACGACCGCTGGTTTCTCGACCGCATAGCGACCCACATCCTCGCGTTCGAGGGAGACAGCCGGACGGTGTGGTTCGAGGGGAACTACCAGGACTACGAAGGCGACCGCAAGCGCCGGCTCGGCATGGAAGCCGATCAGCCGCATCGAATCAAGTATAAGAAGCTTGCGGCGCGGTGATTTTCGCCGCGGTCGAGCGTTAAGAGTTAAGAGTTAAGAGTTAAGAGTTAAGAGTTAAGAGGAAGACGAAAACACCGGAAACGGGTTCAGAGCCGTCAAAGAAAAAAGGCAGCCGCTGCGGCTGCCTTTTTCGTTCCCTTTGCGGATCTAGTTGACCGCGGAGTACCGCGGCCGTCTCGCTCCCGTTGGTCGCTCGGCTCCTCAGTCCCTGTTGTAAATCATCACTCCGACGCCGACGACGGCGGCGGCTGCCAGCAGCTTGCCCCAGGGAAAGCTTCGCTTGGGCTTGCTGATCGTCTTCGCCCAGTCCTCGGCGGCGCCGAGGCCCCGGGAGCTGATCATGTCGAGGAGCTCGGTGCCGTGCTTCACCGCTTCGTCCACGAGCTTACGGCCGCGATCGATCGCTTCCTCGCGGACGTCGTCGAAGTCCGAGCGTGTTCTCTTGACGTTCTTGTCGAAGCGGTCGCGGGCATCCCCGAGCGCTTCGTTGACTCCATCGGAGCCCTTCCGCATGCTGCGCATTGCCATGGGCAATGCGACGCGGGTGACGAGGGGAATCAACACGGGTGCGAGATTTCGGACTGTCCTGGCGGAAATTCTGGATCGGGCCATCGACTTCTCCTTCGTTCGGATTACGGGTGTCGGCCGGCGCGGCCCGGACCCCTCCGCAACCAGAGCAGTTTCCGTGCCGGTTCGGACGCCTCCGAAGGCGGGAGGCGAGGTGCGGGGTCGTTCCACCGCGCTAGCATTAGCATCCGCTCATGGAGCCTGAGAAGCGTGTCCCTCCCGTGCTTCCCTGGCGGTCGACGGCCCGCAAGACCCCGCGCTGGCCCGAGGGCTACTGGAAGAGAGTGCTCTGGCGGGGCCTCCGGCTGCGATGCCCCGTCTGCGGCGTGGGCAAGCTCTTCCAAAGCTACTTCGTCATGTGGGACCACTGCAAAGCCTGCGGCGTCTCCTTCGCGCGGGAGCACGGCCAGTGGGTCGGTTCGCTCGACATCAACACGTTCTTCACGGCGTTCCTCTTGATGATCGGCGTGGGTTTCGGGCCGCTCTGGAGCCTCCGGACGAGCCTGATCGTCTGGTGCTCCGCCGCCGTGCTCGTCCCCCTGGCGACCTTCCGGTTCGTGCGAGGCGTTTGGACCGCGATCGTTCATCTGACGGGCGGGGTCTATTGAACAGAACGGGGGCCGGGAGCCGAGCGACCAACGGGAGCGAGACGGCCGCGGTACTCCGCGGTCAACTAGATCGGGAAACGGGAAACGGGAAACGGGAAACGGGAAACGGGAAACGGGAAACGGGAAACGAAAAAAAATAACTCCCTTTCACCCCCCCGCCCCCGCGTTTTGCCCTTCGCCTTTCCCCCTATCCGAGCGCCCTTTGCCGGCGCGGAGCGCGCCCCGCGCCCAGCGCCCAGCTACGTTCTGGCTATCAACGCGTCCAGCGACGTGATGTGCCTCTGCTGGGCGGGAATCAGCGTTTCGGCGATCAACTTTCGGGCGGGCTCGTCCACGGAGTCGAGCGCCGCGCGGTAGTCCTTCAAGCCGTGCTCCTCCCCTTCCTTCAACGCCTTGAGCGCGGACGCGTCGCCGAACAGGCTCGCCGCCGCTTCGATCGTCTTCGCGTAAGCGCCCCACGTCCCGGAGGCGTCGTCCGCCTCGCCGCCCGCCCGGCGGATCTCGTCGCGCAGCCGCTGAGCGTGCTCGCCGTGCTCCTGGGCGATCGCGCGCAGCTGTGCGCCCTCTCCCTGGCGGTCTCCGCCGACTTTGTCGATCGCCATCTTGTACGTTTCCGCCGCCGATATCTCGCCCCGCAACAGCGAGTTGAGATGTTCGACGCAGCGGTCCACGGTTTGATCTTTCATGTGTTCCTCCGGGCGGTCGAGGTGCAACAAGCGTTCCGAAGGCGCCAGCTCGAGAAAGGCTCGCTCGGTGGCGCGGAGCTTGCTATCCCTCCGCGCAAGGAGGGCCACTACGATGGGCATTTTAGGTTGGATCATCTTCGGACTCGTGATCGGCGCCCTGGCGAAGTTCGTAATGCCTGGGCGGGACGGGGGCGGCATCATCGTCACGACCCTGCTCGGGGTCGTCGGCGCGCTTCTCGGCGGATTCCTCGGGCGGGCCCTGGGCCTGTACCGCGAGGGAGAGCCGGCAGGATTCATCGGCGCGCTCGTCGGTGCTCTGGTCGTTCTCTTCATCTATCGGGCCATGACCGGGCGGCGCCGCCTGGCCTGAAGACGTTTCGGCGAACGAATCGACTCCTGTCGGGGCCTGCGGGCCCCGACGCTTTTTTCAGGGCTTTCATACCGCTCGGAAAAGATTGAAGATCGCGGTATGGAGAGCAAGAAAGAAAACAGAGAGCCCCAGAAGTCAGAGGAAGAGCGTCGCGAGGAGCAGCGCCGGCGCGCGAGCCGCCGGGAGCACCGCAGAGTCCCGATTGCGTCCGACGATTCCGAGCGCCGGCAGGAAGAGCGCCGCGACGGAGAGCCGTAGGCCGCCAGACCCGGACCGCGCTCCGAAGGCTCGTTTCTTGGAGACTGACCTCAGGCCTCCGGCGGGCGGCGGTCACGGAAACCGGTGCGGCGCTGGTATTCGCGGCAGGCCGCGACGAGGCAGTCTTCCCGGAAAGCGCCGCGAGCAACTGCAGTCCTGTCAGAAGACCTCC
>JBDTXY010000341.1:0-3689 GCA_040005945.1 Acidobacteriota bacterium | reverse complement strand
TGTCGTAGTCGCCCATGACGTAGTACTTGTCGCGGAAGATCGACTCGTAGAAGTACTTGAAGTAGCGGTCGTACTTCCGGTTGTGCTCCGCGTACTCCTTCTTCATCTCGTCCGCGTCGGCGCCGGCGATGTCCTTCAGGATGAGGCGCGTCCGGGTCCACACGGAGAACGACATCTGATCCAGGCCCGGCGAGTAGAACGGGTCCAGGAACCCGCCGGCGTCGCCCACCTGCGCCCATCCCGGTCCGATGAATTTGTCCACGAAATACGGCAGGTGCGCGTAGTAGCGGCAGTCGCCCTCGATCGCGGTCGCGCCCTCGATCATCTCGCGCGTGAGCGGGTTCGTGTCGAGGAAGCGCGTCAGCTTGTCCAGCGGCGTGCTGCCCTCGGGCGTCAGCAGGCGCTTGTCCCAGACGAGGCCGACGCTCATCTCGCCGTCGTGGAGCGGAATGAACCAGATCCAGTAGCCCCAGCCGGTGAAGTGATTCGTCGCGAGGCGCCGCGGCGCGATGACCGCGCGGTGCCATGGATCCGCCGGGTCGGTGCCGGCCAACGCGATGCCGTCCATGTCCTTGACGTCCCGGTAGCGGACCCAGATCGCGGCGGTGGGATGCGACTCGATCGGCGTGACGCCGCCGCGCTTCCGGGCCAGCATCGCCTGGCGCCCCGTCGCGTCCACGAGCCAGCGGCAGGAGACCGTGGCGCTCGTGCCGTCGCTTTTTTCGACGGTCAGGGTGTTGGGTCCCGCGCCTTCGCCGAGCGTGTAGCCCGTGACCTTCGCGGGCCGCCAGAGCTCACTGCCCTCTTCGTGCGCCGTCTTCAGGAGGTGCTCGTCGAGCTTCGCGCGGTCGAGCTGAAAGGAGGGCGTGCGCACGAGCTGTGTCGGGCCCGTCTCGGAGGCCTCGCGCAGACAGGTGACCTCGTCGTTGAAGAACCAGTAGCGAAACGCCTGCTTGGGAAGCTGCTCGCGCGTCATGTAGGTCCACTGCTTGAGCACGCGCGTCAGGAAGTAGGACGAGATCTCGACCGTGGATTCCCCGACCTTCCAGTCGAACCGCTCGGTCTTCTCGACGATCAGGATGCGCAGCTTGGGATTGCCGCGCTTGAGGACGATCGCCGTCGACGCGCCGGAAACGGCGCCGCCCACGACGACGACGTCGTAGCAGAGCGGATCGGGGATTCGGGCGGCTTCCATGGAGGGCTTCAAGTCTACCGCGGTCGAGGATCGAAAATCTGGAGCCCGCGCGTCTCGTCCACGACGATGGAGCGGTCGGGGATATCGACCCGTCCGATCTTCTGGACGAACCCCGACGGCCAGGTCACGACGAGATTCTCGAGCTCCGTCGCCTGCCCAAGTCCCAGATGCACGACCGGGCTTCCCGTCGAGAGATACCCGCTCGCGTTGGCGTTCTCGGTCACGATCCGGTGCCCTCCTGGAAGCGTCGCCTCGATGCGGGCGCCGATCCCGTCGGAGTTGTCCCGGCCCGGCGTTGCGACCAGGTGGATGCGCAGGAAGTGCTCGCCTCCGGGCCGGGATCCGAGGAACAGCGCCTCCGGCGCCTGGACCGATCGGACGAAGAGATCCAGGGCGCCGTCGGCGTTGGCGTCGAAGGCCACGGCGGCGCGGCCGTTGGTCGCGAGGTCGAGGCCGTCCAGAAACGCGCGCTCCTCGAAAAGAGGCGAGCCGGCCGCGGCGCCGCCACGGTTGCGAAAATAGCGATCCCGCTCGACGCCGGCGATGCCCGCGCCCTTGCGGTCGAAGGTCTTCGTGCCGGCGACGTAGTCGTCCCAGTACGCCAGGGTCTGCCACCAGAATTCCAGCTCGACATCGTGATCCCGGCCGTCGCCCCACATCCCGTTGGTCGCGTAGATGTCGGGCCAGCCGTCGTCGTCCAGGTCGGCCGCGATCGCGCTCCAGTTCCATCCGGCGTGCTGCGCTCCGGAGCGCGCGGTGGCGTTTTCGAACGTGTGGTCGGGGCGCTGAATCAGCAGCGTGTTGCCCGAGGCCATGTCTTCGCACCAGCGGATCGCCGTCGAGAGAAAGAGCCGTCCCCAGATGCTGATCGGGATCGCCGGGTACTCGTGGATGAAGTACCACTGCGTGTCGGTGCCGGTCGTGTAGAGATCGGGACGTCCGTCGCCGTCGAAGTCCGCCCACGCGCCCGACATCCCGTAGGCGCGCACCGAGGCGCCGGCGGCCTTCGTCGCGTCGCGAAATCTCCGGCCATCCACGTTGCGATACAGGTTCTTCAAGCCGAAGTCGTTGGTCGCCATCAGGTCCACGCGGTCGTCCTGGTCGTAGTCCTGAAAGAGAGCCGACAGCGTCCAGCGTTTGGTGCCGGAAAGACCCCACGCGCGCGTGGCGTCGGTGAAGCGACCCTTGCCGTCGTTCAAGTAGAGAGAGTTCTGGGCGCCGTCGTTGGCGTCGAAGGGCGGGTCGGGCATCTGGTGGTAGTAGTCGCCGGTGACCGCGACGAAGAGATCCAGGTCGCCGTCCCCATCCACGTCGGCGAAGGCCGCCGAGCGCGCGTTGGCGCCGACCGCGATGCCCGAGGAGGCGGTCGTCTCTTCGAACGTCCCGTCGCCCCGGTTGCGGAAGAGCCGCGCGGGGCCGAACGCGTTGGTCACGAAGAGGTCCGGATATCCGTCGCCGTCGATGTCCCCGGCCGCGACACCGGTCGCGGCGATGCCGCGCTCAGCGTTCGTCGCGATGCCGCCGCGCTCAGCGTTCGTCGCGATGCCGCCGCGCTCAGCGTTCGTCGCGATTCCCTGGGCGGCGGACTTAGCCAGTCCGGCGTTCTCGGTGACGTCGGTGAAGCGTCCGCGGCCGTCGTTCTGATACAGGATCGAGCGCACTCCGTCGCCGACGAAGAGATCCTCCGCGCCGTCGCGGTTGAAATCGAGCACCGCGACGCCGGAGCCCGGCCAGATGTCGGCGATCAAGCGGTTGGTCAGCGGGAGCGGCGGATCGCTCCGCTGCGCCCCGAGGCGGGCCTCCGCCGTGGCATCGCGAAAGCGCGGCGCGCTCTCCACCCGCTCGCCCAACGGGAGCTCGAGCTGGACGGTCGGCCGGCCCTCCGCCTCGGTGACGAGCGCGCGCGCGAACCGCTCGACACGGGCTCCGTCTCTCCGGAAGCCTCCGATCGAGAACGTGACGCGGCCGATGGTGGACTCGCTGCCCTTCCCGGTCTCGTGCCTCGGCTTCTCGACCCGGTAATCCACGTAGCCGAGCCGGTCGAGTCCCGACCAGGCCCACGCGCGCAGCGACGCCATGCCCTCCGGATCCGCCGGTGTCGCGGCCGGGCTGCGCAGTGCGCGCCGGACGGCCTCGTTCGCGTCCCGCCAGCGTTCGAGCCGGTGCATCCACGGCTCGAAGCGAGCGCGCAGCCGCGTCAGCGAGGAGTTCTGGTACACCCACCAGCCGGCGGCGCAGAGAATGGCCAATGCGAGGGCGACGAGGAACTTGCGCATCGGGATCGGATGCTACCGCGGGCGGTGGGAAGGGGGACTAGCGTCGCTTCTTCGACGTCTCGTTTTTTTGGATCCGCGCCTTGATCAGCGTCTTGATCAGTGCGACGGGAAGGGGCTTGTCATTCGGAAGACGCACGGTCGCCTTCGTCGTCTGGTAGCCGCGAAGGTCTTTCTCGTGCTCCTCGATGACCGGGGTCGGCACGTAGAGCCCGATGTGG
>JBDTXY010000340.1:0-3690 GCA_040005945.1 Acidobacteriota bacterium | reverse complement strand
CCCACGCGCACGCCGCCTCCCGCAAGCGGCGCGCTGTGAAGCAGGCGCAGTCGGATCGTGTGACTTTCCGGATCGTGCCTCTGCGAGATCTCGGCCTTCCATCGCTTGGGCCATCGCTCGCGCCGCTTGGCGCGAAAGGCGATGCCCCCGTAACTGACGTCCACGACCGGCGCCGTCAAGGCTCGAGGCTCCCCCTGAAGCTCCATACGGAGGCACATGTCCTCGGGCGCAAAGCGGGGATGCAGCCGCTGCGCTTGCGCCTCGAAGGTCGATTGCGAGCGGCACTGGTAGAGGCGGAGGTCCGCGATCTTGAGCAGGAAATCCGGGCTCTTTCCGTCGTGGGGATAGGAGGCGATCCCGTAGTGGAGATCCAGCGCGGGTCCGCCGCGTCCCGACAGCGGCATGGCCCCGATCCGGCTTCGGACCCGCTCGACGACGGCCAGGGCCGATATGAAGTCGGTGTTCGGGAGCACCAGCACGAACTCGTCGCCTCCCCAGCGCCCGCCCGCATCGATCGCGCGCAGTGATTCGCGGATGACGCGCGCCGTGCGGACGAGCACGCTGTCGCCCACGGGGTGCCCCAGCCGGTCATTGATCGACTTGAAGCCCTTCAAGTCCATCATGACGGCCGACACGATGCCCTCGGAGCGCTCGGCGCGCGAGATCTCCCTCCAGAGATGATCCAGCAGGAAGCGGCGGTTGTAGAGGCCGGTCAAAGGGTCGGTGATCGCGTTGACCCGCAGCACCGCGAGGTCGGACTCGGAGACTAAGCGAGGGTCCTTCAAGAGGCCCTCCTGCGTGTGAAAGTGGTGCAGGAGGATGGTCTGCAAGCCGAGCGGGGACCCCATGCGCTCGCGCAGCGTCGGGATCAGGCCCTCGATCTCGGCCCAGCGCTCGGCGGCATCGTCGGCCTCGAAGGGCAGCCCGGTCCAGTCCGTCAGGAGCTGGCGAAGCACTTCGCCGCGATCGCCGTTTCGGGCGATCGAGGCCAGCGACTTCTCGAAACGGGCAAGAGAGAAATCCCGCTGGCGCCCCAGCCGCGCGAGGCGGCCGATGCGTGAACTCAGGTCTTGGACCTCCAGTTGCGACCTCCTCCCGTGACTCTGTGCCCCCGAACGCCCCCTCAGAGGCGCGAGTGTCTGTGGCCGCGCGACCGCGTCGCCGGAAGATCCGTCCCTTCAGAGCTCCGGGACAGTCGAGCGACGGCGCCCGCGGCTTCTGCGACGGCCTCCCCCAGGGAGCATACGAGTACCAGTTGTCCGTCCTTGAGCAGATCCACCACCTCGCGGTCGGAGCGAGCCCAGAGAACCGTCGATCCGACGACCATCAACCGTGCGCGCCCCAGATCCGCCGACGGATCCAACCGCGCCAGCGCTTCCGCGCACCGGCGGATCCGCGCCAACCCCACCCCGTGCGATCGCAAACGGGCCGCCACGCGCAGGCGCACGACGTCCGCGAAGGAATAGCGCCTGCTGGACCCGTAGCCGGCCGCCCGCTGCAGGGAGGGACCCAGGAACCCGAGGCGGTCCCAGTGGTCCAGCTGGCGGGGCGACAATCCGGTCAGCCGCGCGGCTTCGACGGTCGAGAAGCTCTGCGTAACTACACGGCTGAATTTCATAAATGTAATCTTAAAAATCATAACACAGACAGGACCGGAAGTCCTGTGGAATCAGGCCGATATCCGACAACAGCGGCAGGATGCTAGCGGGGGCTAGACGACTTCAGTCGGCTCTTCCCGCTGGCCGGGGTCGGACTTGCGAAACCGATCCGCGAGGGTGAGCAACGGCCCCGTCGCAAACGTCGTGACGATCGCCATGAGCACCTGGTCCGGCGAGGCCGCGGGCATCGGTGCGGATGCCGCGGCGCGAGCCGTCTCGAGCCTCCTGCCCCGCTCCAGTGCGACGGAGATCCCGGCGCCGAAAATCAAGAGGGTCGCGGCGTAGATCAGAAACGACTTGCGCATCCGTGTCCTTCGGGTGCGGATACGCTAACGCGGTTTCGATAGGATCGCGGCAGCTTTCTGAGGAGGATGCCATGAGGCTCGATCGGAGATCCTTCCTGGTCACGGCCGGGGGCGCGGCGCTTTCCACGGTGGCCGCCGGCCAATCGCCTTCGGGAGTCGACGGCTCGAAATCCGCATCGTTGTTTCTCAAGGACGACGACGGGCTCGCGCCCGCGACGTTGGACCGCCTTCCCCTGGATTGGCACCAGGCCCGCGCCAAGGCGCTGCAGGCTCACCTCGCGGAGAGCGGATTTGCGGGGGTCTGGCTCGCGGATCCGATGAACATCATCTATTTCACGGGGCTCTTCTTCACGACGACGGAACGTCCGTTCTCGGTTTTCCTGCCCGCCGACAAGCTCGCCACGATCTGGTTCCACCCGGGCCTGGACCGCGATCTCGTGAAGTCGTGGTGGTCCACCGAGTCCGAGTACTACTTCGACTTCCAGCACGCCGACGGCGCCTTCCCCAACGAAGGCAAGGTGCAGCAGGGCGCCAAGGTGGATCTCTTCGAATGGAGCTTAAAGCATCTCAAGAAGCGCGGCTACGACGGCAAGCGCATCGCGACCGACAAGGACCTTTCGCCGCGCCAGCTCGCGACGGCCGCCCGGGTGTTTCTCAAGGAGACCAAGTTCGACTCGGTCGCCGAGCACTGCGAGAAGATGCGGATGGTCAAGTCGCCCGAGGAGCTCGCGCTCTGGCGGCGCGCCTACCGCGTGTTCGACGAGACGCATGCGTTCGCGCGCGATCTGTTGCTGGCCAAGGGCACGGACCTGACGGATTACCAGCTGGGAATGGCTGCGCAGGAGTTCGGCATGGGACGGCTCATGTCCGGGATCAAGCGCGACGGGAAACCGCACACGGCCGTGGGCATCGTCCTGGAGATCGGCGTGCGCTGCGGTGTCGGCACAGCATACCCGCACCCGAACCAGATGCACTACAACAAGATCCAGAAGGGCCAGGCGCTGCAGATCGCGGGAGGCGTCGAGATCGGCGGCTGCGGCGGAGAGCTCTACCGGGCGTACCTCCTGGCGCCCTGGACGGATCATCAGAAGAAAGTCTGGACCGTCTCGCGCGACTGCTGCCTGATGCAGAAGGACCTCTCGCGCGAGGGGGTCGCGTGCTCGACGGTCGCCTACCAGATCCACAGGCACCAGGTGAAGGAGGGGATGGCCAAGTACATCTACCACCGGCCCGCGCACGGGATGGGGATGGAAGGCCACCAGCCGCCGTATCTGGCGCTGGGCGACTACACGATGCTCGAGCCCGGGATGATCTTCTCGGTCGAGCCGGGCCTCTACGATCCCGAAAACGGCTTCGGGGTCAACTGGTCGGACGGCTTCGCGGTGCAGGGAGGCGGGAAGCCCTCGCTCCAGATGTCGCGTCTGCCGTGGTCCGAGGAGTGGTGCTTCGTGAAACTGTAGGGCGGGTCACGAAACCGAAGAAGGAAGACCCGACTCCGCTACTTCTCGCCCTTCAACAGATCCGGCCAATTGAGGATCACGCGCAGAGGCGATCCGCGGTCCTTTTCGGCCGGCGTGCTGATCAAGAACCGTGACCCGTCGGGAGTGACGTCGTAGTTCTCGATGTCGGTATCCGTCTGAAAGAGGGGCGCCGGGGCGCCGGCGGCCCATTGTGGTCCGGGAGTTACGGAAACCGCCATGACGGCGTTTCCGGGAGCGACGTAGTAC
>JBDTXY010000339.1:0-3698 GCA_040005945.1 Acidobacteriota bacterium | reverse complement strand
GCTCTTCGTGGGAGGGTTGGACAGGTACCTGCCGCCGATCTTCGCGAAGACCCATCCTCGGTGGAAGACGCCGTGGTTCGCCATGGCGTTTCAAGCGGGCTTCTCCGCGATCTTCATCGTCGCGGCGACGCAGGGCGACACCGTCAAGGGCGCGTACCTGAAGCTCGTCAACGCGACTCTGATCGTCTACTTCCTACCGTACCTCTACATGTTCGCCTCGGCGATCCGGCTCCGCCGCCAGATCGAGCAGCAGCACGGCGCGATCCCCGTCCCGGGCGGCGCCGCCGGGAGCCTCTTCTGGAACGGCCTGGGCTTCCTGACGACGACGGTCGCGATCGTCCTCGCGCTGATCCCGCCCGCGGACGCGACGGACAAGCTCGGGTTCTTCGTGCAGGTCTTCGTGGGCTCGTTCGGCTTCCTCGTCGCGGGCCTCGTTCTCTACGCGCTGGCCGAGCGCCGGCGGCGCCGCACCGAGGGCACCTCACCCGCCTGAGGAGGCCCGATCGGGCTATAGAATCCGGCCCATCTTCGGAGGGCCTTTGAGCCTCTCAGCCGGCACCCGCCTCGGCCCCTACGAGATCCTGTCGCCGCTCGGCGCGGGCGGGATGGGAGAGGTGTACCGCGCGAGGGACACGCGGCTCGGGCGCGAGGTCGCCGTCAAGGTTCTGCCCGCGGCGCTCTCCCAGGATGCGGATCGGTTGCGGCGGTTCGAGCAGGAGGCGCGCGCCGCCTCGGCGCTCAATCACCCGAACATTCTCACGCTGCACGACATCGGAACGAACTCGAGCGACGGCGCGCCTTACGTCGTCTCCGAGCTTCTCGAGGGCGAGACGCTGCGCGGCCCGATCTCCGCCGGCGCCCTCTCGCCGCGCAAAGCCATCGACTACGGCATCCAGATCGCGCAGGGCCTGGCCGCGGCCCACGAGAAGGGGATCGTCCATCGGGACCTGAAGCCCGAGAACGTCTTCGTCACCGACGACGGGCGCGTCAAGATCCTCGACTTCGGACTCGCCAAGCTGACCCAGCCCGAGACCGCGCCGGGCCAGCAGACTTCCATCCCCACCGCGCCCGGCACCGAGCCCGGCGTCGTCATGGGCACGGTCGGCTACATGGCGCCCGAGCAGGTCAAGGGCCAGCCCGCCGACCATCGCTCCGACATCTTCTCCTTCGGGGCGATCCTGTACGAGATGCTCTCGGGCCGGCGGGCATTCAGGGGCGACTCGGCTGTCGAGACGATGTCGGCGATCCTGAAAGAGGATCCGCCGGAGCTTTCCGAGACCAACAAGAGCCTCTCCCCTGGCCTCGAGCGACTCGTCCGGCATTGCCTCGAGAAGGCTCCCGCGCAACGGTTCCAATCCGCGCGCGATCTGGCCTATGACCTCGATGCGATCTCGACGACCTCCGGGGGCACCATCGTGGGCTCGTCTCTCGGAGTCACGCATCCCGGCCGGCGGCCCGGAGCGGTTCGGCTCTTCACCATCGCCGCAGCGGTCGCGCTGGGCGCGATCGCCACGTGGCTTGCGATCGGACGCCGTCCCGCACGCGAAGGTTCCCAGGGCGCCGTGCGAGCCTCCATCCTGCTGCCGCCCGGCGTCGCATTCGATTGCATGGCCCTCTCCCCCGACGGGACGCGCCTGGCTTTTTCGGGAGGCAACGCACAGGGCACGCGGATGCTCTGGGTCCGGCCGCTGTCCTCTCTCAAGGCGGAGTCGATCGCCGGGACCGACAGCGCGACTCTCCCCTTCTGGTCGGCCGACGGGAAGTCCATCGGCTTCTTCACCGACGACAAGCTCTGGCGCGTCGAGGCGGCCGGGGGGCCGGCCACCACACTCGCCGAGGTCGCCGGAGCGGGCGGCACATGGAACCGGAACGGAGACATCCTCTACTGTGGCGTCACGGGCCCGATTCTGCGAATTCCCGCAGCGGGCGGGAAGCCCGTTCCCGTGACGAAGTTGAACGCGGCGCGTCACGAGACGAGCCACCGCTATCCGCAGTTTCTGCCGGACGGGCGGCATTTCATCTATCTCTCGTTGAACCTGGACAGAGGTCCCGAGGACGAGGGAAACCAGATCCACGTCGCCGCGCTCGACTCGCTCGAGGAGCGGATCGTGCTGCGCAGCGTCACGAACACGGTCTATTCGAGAGGCTTTCTGCTCTTCACCAAGGGCGCGGCGACCTACACTCGCATCGGAACTCTGCTGGCGCAGCCGTTCGATCTAAAACGGTTGGAAACCCGAGGCGAGCCGGTCGCGATCGCCGACCAGGTGGGCGGCTCCAGCGGCTACTACAACTACAGCAACTTCGCGGCCTCCGAGAATGGAACTCTCGCCTACGAAACCGCCTCCGTGGAAGCCCGTTTCGTATGGCTCGACCGTTCCGGCCGGCGGGTCGGGACCTTCGGCGAGCCCGCCGTCTACAACTGGCCGCGCATTTCTCCCGACGGTACCCGCCTGGTCTACGCCCGACTCAACGGCACACTTGGAAAAAACGAGATCTGGATCCACGATCTCACGCGCAACGTGAGCACGCGCGTCACGGACGGACGGTACGACTCCGTCATCCCGCTCTGGTCGCCCGATGGCGCGAGGATCGCGTTTTCCTCCGACCGCAAGCACCAGGCTGACCTCTATGCCCAGACGCTGAGCGGCGCCGCAGCCGACGAAGCGTTGACGGACGAAGAGGGGGAAAAGCTCGGACAGGACTGGTCACCGGACGGAAACGGCATCGTCGTGAGCGAACGACAAGCGTCGGGCAACCGCCTGGTGCGCCTCGCGCTACTCCCCGTGACCGGTTCGGTCGTCGACGCTGATCTGTTTGCGTTCCGGAACAATCCGCGCAACGCCCGGTTGTCCGCCGACGGCCGATGGATCGCATACGGCAGCGACGAATCCGGGCGATTCGAGGTGTACGTCGCATCCTTCCCCGACGCTTCCCGGAGGTGGCAGATCTCGAACTCGGGGGGCGAGACACCCATCTGGCGGCGCGACGGAAAGGAGCTCTTCTATGTCGCGGCGGATGGAAAGTTCATGGCCGTGAACGTGCAGACGTCGCCCTCCTTCACGGCGGGCGTTCCGGCGGTCCTCTTCGAGCCGCCCCGCACGAACGCGTACGACGTCTCGGCCGACGGCCAGCGATTCCTCGTGCTCCTGCCGACGATCGAGAGCAATTCCGTGCCGCTCAACCTCGTCCTGCATTGGACCGAGGGCCTCGAGAAGAAGAATTGACGCTTCCCCCCGGCGCCCGCCTCGGCCCCTACGAGATCCTGTCGCCGCTCGGCGCGGGCGGCATGGGCGAGGTCTACCGGGCAAGAGACACGCAACTCAAGCCCGACGTCGCGGTCAAGCTCATCTCGGACGCCTTAGCCCGCGATCCCGAGCACCTCGCGCGCTGCGAGCGCGAGGCGCAAATGCTTGCGGCGTTGAACCACTCGCGCATCGCCAGATCTGCCAGGATCGACGACCCCGTCTGGTCGTCGGACGGCCGCTCCGTGCTCTTCGTGGGCACGTGCCTGGTCTCTCTCCTGCTGCTCGGGCTTCCGCTCGCAGCCGCCCCTGGACGGTCGACTGCCCCGTGGCCGACGAAGGCCTGGCCGGAGTCCACGCCCGAAGCCGAGGGGCTCGATCGGGCCGCGCTCGCCGACCTCGACTCCGAGCTCGCGGCGGGCAAGCAGGGCTACGTCGACAGCATGCTCGTCATCC
>JBDTXY010000338.1:0-3703 GCA_040005945.1 Acidobacteriota bacterium | reverse complement strand
CGATCCTTCCCTATGGAGAGCTTCAGGGAGCGGGATTCGTCGGGTTCGTTCTCCCGGGCGACGGGCGGCTGATCTACACACGCAGAACCGATCAGGGAAAGGAGGAAACGAAGATGGTCTCCATGTCGGGCAACCCGATGACCCCGGCGCAGTCCAAGCCCGCGGCGTTTAGCGGGGCCGCTCTCGTGTCGCCGGACGGTCGCTTCCTGGCCATGGGTTCCGATGTCGGCGGCGAATCCGTTGGGGACGAAATCGACGTCGCTCCGGTCGATAGCCCCGGGGAGAGGATTCGAGTCTCCTCCGGGGGCGCTGTCCACGGGTTTGCGCGCTGGAGCCGCGACGGCAGCGAGATCCTCTATGTTTCTCTCAAACGGCAGATGGTGTCCGTCCCGATTCGGACGGCTCCCCCGGTTTCCGTGGGGAAACCCACCGTGCTCTTCACGTTCAAGGACGGCGAAGACTGGGACACCTTCGACCAGTCCCCTGACGGGAAACGGTTTCTCGCGACGTTCTCCGAGGGCCCAGCTGAGGAGGTCCCGATCAATGTCGTCCTGAACTGGACGGCGGAGGTCGCGGCGCAGGGCAGTCCGGCACAGTAGCGGCCGGTTACCGACTTGGCGCTAGAACGCGATCCGTGCGCCTCCGCGGAAGACCCGTTTGCTGAGAAGCTCGCCAGGAGCATTGAAACCACGATTCGGGTTGAACGCCTGTTCCTGGGTGGCATCGTAGGACCCGACGAATCCTTCGCGCCGGAGGACGGTGTGGCTGTTGGCCACGTTGAAGCAGTCGAGCACGGGGCTGATCGTGACTGCCGTCCCGATCCGGAAGAGCTTCTGGACATGGAGATCGAGGAGGTAGACGGCGGGAAGCCGGTAGGCGCCGACCGCACCGATCTGGATATGCGGGTCCGCGAACAGGTTGAAGTCGTTCGTGATCACCTGGACGTTGTACAGAACGGGGAAGCCCTGGCGTCCGAAGAGGTTGGCGCTTGCGCCGATGCCGAAGGGAAGCTGGACTAAGCCGCTGATGTTGAACTGCCACTTCGAGTTGACGCTGCCGTCAACGACCGGGCCGCTCGCATTGGTTCCGCCGGTCATGTTGTTCGGATTGAGGATTGCCCCCGGGCCAACGTTCTGGCGCCAATCGTTATAGGCAAAACTTGCGCGCAGCATCCAGCCGTGCGAGAGCCTCTTCACGACTTGCAGCTCCACGCCGTTGTAGGTCTCGGTGAAGTCCTTCCGGTTTTCGAGCACGCCGCCGGCGCACGGGGCAGGGCAGGTCACCAGGCGGTAGTAGGGCTCGTTGAAGTTCAGAACGAGGCCGCCGTTCTCAGGGCTGGCCCTGGCGGTCCCGCTCGCGTTGCCGACATACTGGTAGCTGTCGCGGCTGGTGCCGATCAACGGAAAGTAATCGGGTAAGAGGAACTCGGGATTGCGGGCCGAACGGTGCGTGTATGCGAGCGCGGCCGAGAGATCGGAGAGGATCTCCCGCTCCACTCCGACGATGAGCTCGTCGGTCGTGGGAGGCTTCAGGTCCTTTGCGATCTGGTTGACGGGAACAGAGGAGCCCGGATTGTTCGGGTCGACGCCGAAGGCGAAGACGAGACGGGACAGGTCGAGCTCGCCCTTGTCGACCCGATGGTTCTCGTTGGCGTCGGTCCAGTAGTAGTAGAGCCCCTGAGCCCCCGGGAAAGCGTTGAGCGCGACGACCTCGTCTTTCAGCCGGTTGGCAAATTCGGAATAGGACGCACGGAGAAGCGTCTTCCGGCTGCTTCCGAGGGAGTAGGTGACTCCCACTCGAGGCAGAAACTGGCGCCAGGTTACGGGGTATCCCGAGTTGCCTCCGTATTGGACCGCGGGGAGAAGGTCCGGGTAGACGGGGTTGGCCGGAACCGCCGAAGGGCGATTCTTCCCCTGCTGGTAATCGAAACGCGCGCCGACGGTGATCGTGAGGTTGCCAGCCTGGATCGTGTCGCCCAGGAACGCGTCGTACGACTTCGCCAGCCACTTTATGTGAGCATTCCGGGTGATGGACGCCAGGCCGAACGGCTCGAAACCGACGAGCCCGTCGCCGGGCCATGACGACAGGGAGTCGGTTGGAGCGTTCTTGTAGCCGAAACCGAACTTGAGCTCGTGCCGCAGGTTGCCAGTGTCGAAGAATCCGGATGCGGTCAGGCCGGCCTGATACCGCGGCCGCCGGGCACTGTGAAATTCGAAGCTATTTCGCCAGACAAAGTCTTTGTCGAAAAGGGCCTGCGAGTCGAGACCGCCCTGAGGCGTTTGCGTGATGTTGTCCGATAGGTAGGAGAAGGAGAGGGCCGAGAAGAGATTCGCCGATATGACGTGCGAATCCTCCAAGCGATAGGCCGAGGTCGTGAATACCTCGTCGTAGGTCGTTGGCTGGGAGCGGTCCGGAGCGGCGAACTGCCCCGGATCGTGCTTGTTGGAGTTGGCATAGGAGAACACGAGCGAGTTGCTGGCGGCGAGCTGGGAGGTCAACTTCGCATTCCAGAGGTCGATGGTCGGCTTACTCTGAGTCTGCTCGCCACCCGGGAGGACGGCTGTCTGGCCCAGGAAGGTGCCTTGCGCAAAGGCGCCCCAGAGCCACAGACGGTTCTTCCAGAGCGGGCCGCCGGCCTCGACGCCGTAATCCCATCCTGCGCTCTCCGCATAGAGAGCGCGAGCCGAGCCGAGGAGCTGGTTCGTGCCGCGCTTGGTGACGAGATTGAGAGTCACGCCGGAAGTCGTGAGCGACGGGTCGGAGCCGCCGGTCACGACCCCGATGCTGTCGAGCGAATCGAAGTCGAAGTAGACCGAGGTCTGGCCGTTGGACTCGGTGACCCCGACGCCGTCGAGGTTGTAGGTGTTCTGGTCCGAGTGCGAGCCCTTCCCGACGAATCCTGACTGGGCTCCGCTCCCGCTGCCTCCCACGTTCACGTTGGCGATCAGGACGCCGGGGACCTGCCGCAGGATGGCCCAGGGATCCCGAGTCGTGGGAATTGTCTGAAGCTCCTTCGACCCGAACGTCGCGCCGGTCCCGGTCTTCCGGCTGTCCACGAGCGGCCCCTCGCTGCTGACGGTGACCGACTCCGCCGCCCCCGCGACCGGCAACGTGACCGAGAGGACCGCGTTCTTGCCAAGCAAGACTGTGACGTCGCGTCGCGCCTTCTCGAATTCCTTCCGCTCGAGTTTGACGGAGTAGGCGCCCGGCGAGAGATTCAGAAAGTGGAAATCGCCCTTCCTGTCGGTCGTCGTCGATAGCGGTGCGCCCGGTCCCGCGAGCGTCACGCTGACCGCCGGCAAAGAGCTCCCCTGCTCGTCCAAAACGGTGCCGTAGAGGTTGCCCGTCGGAGAGGGAACCTGCGCGGCGGCGACGGCCGTCAGAAACAGGCTTGCCAGCAGCACCGCGGCGGACGCCCGCGCTGACATCATTTGTTCCTCGATTCCTGCCGGTAGTCTCCTGCCCCGTTACCGCCGTGTCAAGGCAATCACGGGGGAAGGAAGGCAACGACGCGCGAGGCCAGCGGCTCGGGGATGGCCCTCAGCGCCTCGCGAATCTCCTCGGGCCGGTAGCGCTGCGAGAAGTGCGTCAGCACGACCGCCTCGTTCTGGAACAGATCGGCGCGGGACACGAGGTCGTCTAAATGGATGTGCGCGTACTCGCGCGCCCGATCGCGGTCCTCGGGCGTCAGAAACGAGCACTC
>JBDTXY010000337.1:0-3718 GCA_040005945.1 Acidobacteriota bacterium | reverse complement strand
CTTCGATCGAGGCGGATCCGCAGCGCTTGAACGCGGTGGAGATTCGCCTGGAGCAGATCTCTCGGTTGAAGCGCAAGTATGGCGGGTCGGTGGACGAGATCCTGGGCCGCCTGGCGGAACTTCGCGCCGAGCAGGCGGAGCTCTCGAATGTCGAGGATGCGTTGGAGCGGCGCCAGCGAGAGGACGCCGCCGCTTCCCAGGGCTACGCGGCCGCGGCGGCCGTGCTGTCGGGCAAGCGCCGCGGCGCCGCTCCCAAGTTCTCCGCCGCGGTCGAGAAGGAGCTGCGCGGCCTCGCCCTGGACAAGGCCCGCCTGCGCGTCGCGCTGGAGCCCGTTGCGGCCGAGGCGCCGCGGGAAACGGGGCGGGAAACCGCCGTCTTGCTCTTCGCGCCCAACCCGGGCGAGCCCGAGAAGCCTCTGGAGCGCATCGCCTCGGGAGGCGAGCTGTCGCGCGTTCAGCTGGCCATCCGGACCGTGGCCGCGGACAAGTCGGGCCGCGGCCGGACGCTGATTTTCGACGAGGTCGACGCTGGCGTCGGCGGCCGCGTCGCGGAAGTCCTGGGACGAAAGCTCCGAGCCCTGGCAGAGAGCGATCAGGTCTTGTGCGTCACCCACGTGCCCCAGATCGCCGCGCTCGCGGACCGGCACTTCCTGGCGGAAAAACACGAGGTGCGCGGTCGCACCGTGGCCTCCGTGCGGCGGCTCGAGGGCAAAGAGCGGGTCAGCGAGATCGCGCGCATGCTCGCTGGCGAGAAGGTGCCCGACACTGCGCTGCGGCACGCGCGCACGCTGCTGGAAGGGGCGGCGCGATGAGCGACCAGCCGGGAGGCGAGCGCTATTCCCGCTCCATCCTCTTTCCGGGAATCGGCGAAGAGGGGCAGAGGCGCATCGGAGCCTTCTCGATGTGCCTGGTCGGCGTCGGCGCGGTGGGCGCGGTCGCTGCGGAGACGGCGGTGCGCGCCGGCTTCGGGCGGATCACGCTGATCGATCGGGACGTCGTGGAGAGCGCCAACCTCGCCCGCCAGTTTCTCTTCGACGCCGAGGATGCCGAGCGAATCGCGCCCAAGGCCCAGGCCGCGGCGGAGCGGCTGCGCGAGATCGATCCCGCGATCCCCGTCACACCCCTCGTCGTGGACCTGGACTACCGGAACGCGCGCGAGATCCTTTCGGGCCACGACCTCGTGTTCGACGGCTCGGACAACTTCGAGACCCGGCTGCTGGTCTCGGACACGGCGCGCGCGCTCGGCTTGCCTTCGGTGTATGCGGCGTGCGTCGGGGAGGAGGGGCGGGTCGCGGTGTCGGTCCCGGGCGCGACGCCCTGCCTGCGTTGCTACCTGGAGGCGCTGCCTCCGCCCGGCTCCGGCCCCACCTGCGACACGGTCGGCGTCGTGCCGACGCTCCCTCCGCTGACGGCGTCGATCGCGATGGGCGAGGTGCTCCGGCTGGCCGTCGGGGAAAAGCCGGCGCCCGGACTGCTTGCGCTCACGGTCTGGAGCGGCGGGTTTCGGGCGCGGCGCCTTTTCGAGTCCGCGCGGCCTTCGGCGGCGTGCCCGGTGTGCGCGCAGGGGCGGTTTCCCGCGCTGGAAGGGGAGGGGGCCTCCGAAACGATCAAGCTTTGCGGCCGGCAGTCGGTGCAGATCACGCCGGTGGACCGCGCGCGACCCGACTTCGAGGCGATGGAGATGCGCCTCTCCCCGCTCGCGCGCGTCCGGCGCTCGCCGCAGCTGTTGAACGCCGACGTCGAGGGCGTGAGCCTGACGGTCTTTCCGGACGGCCGCTGCGTGGTGCGCGGGACCGCGGATCCGGTGCGGGCGCGATCGCTCTACGACCGCTACATCGGAAGCTGAGCGTGAGGCGCGTCGGGATCCGGGAGCTTCTGGATTCTCCGGAAGAGATCGCCGAGCTGTCGCGCGTGCTGCGGGCCGGCGGCGTGGCCGCGGTCCCGACCGAGACGTTCTACGGCCTGGCGGCCGATCCCCGGAGCGAAGCGGGGGTCGCGCGCGTTCGAGCGATGAAGGGCCGAGAATCGGACAAGGCGCTGCTGGTCCTGTTCGCGGAGCGCCGGCAGCTGGACGGGCTCGGAATCCTGGCGCGCCGGGAGACGCTGGACCGGTTCTTCGCGGTGTGGCCGGCGCCGCTGACGGTGGTGCTTCCCCTCTCGGCCGCGATCCCGGCCTCGTGCGGCGCGTCGACGCTTGCCGTCCGCATGCCCGCGCACGGACCCCTGCGTGAGCTGCTCGCGCGCGTGGGCCCGCTGACGGGCACGAGCCTGAATCGCTCGGGTGAGCCTCCGTGCCGGATTGCGGAAGACGCCGCCGGCCTTCTGGACACCGAGATCGACGTCTTCGTGGACGGCGGCGCGACTCCGGGGGGGTTGCCTTCGACGCTGCTCGACGCCACGCGGGAGCCGCCGGTCGTGCTGCGCCAGGGCGCGTTCGTGTGGCCCGCGGGTCCGTGCTAAATTGCCCGCTTTTATGGGCATCCTCAGAGAATATGCCGGCAAACGGCCGGAAGTCGGACAGCGGGTCTACCTCGCCGAGACCGCAGCGGTCATCGGCGACGTGGTGCTCGGCGACGACGTGTCGATCTGGTACAACTCGGTCGTCCGGGGTGACTGCAACTTCATTCGCGTCGGCGCCCGATCCAACATCCAGGACAACTGCGTGATCCACGTGACGGTCCAGACGCATCCCACGATCCTGGAGGAGGAGGTCACGCTCGGGCACGGCGCGATCGTGCACGGCGCGACGATCGGGCGGGGCGCTCTGATCGGCATTCGCGCGACGGTGATGGACGGCGCGCGGGTGGGCGAGTCGGCCTTCATTGGAGCCGGGGCCCTGGTCACGCCGCGGACCGTCGTGCCGCCCCGCACGCTCTGGCTCGGCGCTCCGGCCAAGCAGGCCCGCGCGCTCGCCGACGCCGAGGTCGACGACCTGGGCCGCTACCACCGCAACTACCTGGGCTACAAAGAGGAATACTTCCGCATCGACGGAGAGTGGGCGCGGTGAGCGAGCGGATTCGGGCGCCCAAGGGCACACACGACCTGCTCCCTCCCGTCAGCGAGAAGTTCGCGGCCGCGGAGTTCGCGGCGCGCCGCGTGTTCGGGTCCTTCGGCTACGCCGAGATCCGCACCCCCATCTTCGAGAGCACGGAGCTCTTTGCGCGCTCGGTCGGCGAGACGACCGACATCGTCCACAAGGAGATGTACACGTTCACCGACCGCAAGGGGCGCTCGCTGACGCTCCGTCCCGAGAACACCGCGGGGGTCGTGCGCGCGCTGGTCGAGAAGGGCATCCAGGACATCCCCAAGCCGATCCGTCTCTGGTATGCCGGCCCGCAGTTTCGCTACGAGCAGCCCCAGGCCGGGCGGTATCGGGAGTTCCGCCAGATCGGCGTCGAGCTGCTGGGTGTGCCGGGGCCCGCGGGGGATGCGGAAGTGCTTTCGATGCTGTTCGAGTTTCTCCGCGAACTGGGCTTCACGGATCTGGTGGCGCGGATCAACTGCATTCCCAAGGGTGCCGGACGGAAGGCATTTTCGAACGCTCTCCAGGAGCACGTACGGCCCCACAGCGAGCGCCTGGGGCCGGAGGACCGCCGGCGTTTCGACGAGAATCCCCTTCGACTCTTCGATTCGAAGGATCCCGAGGTCCAAAGGATCCTCGAAGGGGCGCCCGCGACGCTCGACTTCCTGGACGAGGCCTCGCGGGCGCACCACGAGG
>JBDTXY010000336.1:0-3725 GCA_040005945.1 Acidobacteriota bacterium | reverse complement strand
TCGTGTAGGACCGAGAGTCGTAGTTCGGGTCGCCGGCGACCGGGTAGTCCTTGCCGTCGAACTTGCCGGTCCACTCGTTGTGCGTCGGCTTGCCGTCCTTGTCGACGCCGTCCACAGTGACCTTCGTCATGTCGCCCGCGGCCGCATAGACGACGGTCATGTTCTTCGTCGAGCCGGTGCCGAACTTGGACTTGGCTTCGTTGAGCTTCCAGGTCCCGGTGTACACGTCGGCGGCGAAGCACACCGCGAGGCCCGCAAAAAAGACTGCCAGGGATGCCAGGAGGGTACGTGTTCTCACAATGTCTCCGTATTCTCGAGGCGGTCATCGCCTCGGTTCTGTGACTGTCGCGCTACTGCTTGTCGTAGACCGCGGTGACGTTCGTCGCGGTGCCGTTCGACTCGGTGCCGGACATCGTGACCGTGCGGGACTTGCCGTCGGCCGCCACGGCAACCTTGCCGGTAATAGAGACTTTTCCAGCCTTCTTGCTGGTCATGTCCAGAGTGTGGTCGTCGACCTTCGTGTAGGCTCGGGAGTCCTCGCCTGCGGATCCGGTGACCGGGTAGTCTTTGCCGTCGAACTTACCGGTCCACTCGCTGTGAATGGCCTTGCCGTCCTTGTCGACGCCGTCCACGGTGACCTTCACCATGTCGCCCGCGCCCGCATAGACGACGGTCATGTTCTTATTCGCTCCCGGGCTGAACTTCGACTTGGCCTCGTTGAGCTTCCAGGTCCCCATGTTCGCGTCGGCGGCGAAACACAAGGCGAGGCCCGCGAAGAAGACTGCCATGGATGCCAGGATTGTGCGCGTTTTCACGTTTTCTCCGTATTCTCGAAGCGTATGTCGCATCGATACTGTAGGGCGGGGACTATATCCTGATTACGAAGGCGGCGCGGCGCGATCGTTGGGGCGGTCGCGCTACTGCGCCGTCGCCTTCTTAATGAGGGCCAGCGCCTTGGGGTCCTTCTTGTAGGTCTTGGCATAGGCCCTGGCGACGCGGGATCCAGGCGCGCTCCACGATGTCGTGCCCGATCTTGCCCTTCACGCAATCCAAGGGCCCCGAAGAGAAGCATCAGGGGCGTCCGGCGATCCGCCTGGACGAAGACGTAGTT
Source organism: Acidobacteriota bacterium (assembly GCA_040005945.1). Taxonomy (GTDB): domain Bacteria; phylum Acidobacteriota; class Thermoanaerobaculia; order UBA5066; family Gp7-AA6; genus DAHUXD01. The sequence continues at coordinate 2,614 of JBDTXY010000336.1, read as the reverse complement.
CGCGGACATCCCGGCGTCCAGGTACGCGCGGACAGCGGCGCCGTCGGCGAAGGTCTGATCGCCGCGGCCGGCGGGTGCAGCGGAACCAACGTCCCGGTCGGTTCCGGGACGGATGAGGACGGCCAGATACTCCCTAACCACTAACCCGTCATCTCGAGCAAAGCGAGAGATCCCGCGCTCGACGCGCCGCGTCCCTCGATGCAAGACAAAAGGCGGGGGTTCTCCCCCGCCTTGGTACGTCTTCTGGACGTCTCTTACCTAAGATTCGGATTCGGGATGATCGGAGCGGCCATCCACATGAAGGAGGTTCCGGTCTGGATCTCGAAGTCGAAGCTGCCGGCGACGATGTTGAAGATTCGGATCGGAATCTGCGTGTCGCTGTTGCGCGTCTGGTACGTGCCGACGATGATCATGCCTACCTGGATCTCGGGATCCGCAACGGTGCCCGAGCAGATCGCCCAGTTGACCGCCTTCGTGCCGGCTCCGCAGGTGCCGATGCCGGTGAGGATGCTGCGCCGGTGCTCGGCGCGCAGGATGGCGACCGCCGCCTGTTCGCGGGTGAGCGGCTCCGTCGGACAGTAGTTGCCGCTGCCGCACCCGACCAGGATGCCCTCGTTGAAGATCTCCTCGACCCAGTCCGCGTACTGGCCGGGGCAGATGACGTCGTTGAAGACGCCTCCCTGACACGACGGCGGGACATAGACGGTACCCGGATCGATGGCCGTGGCGACCGAGGCGACGAGGCTCAGAAACAGGAGTCCCAGACACTTCTTCATAGACATCCTTCCTTTGGTGGGTGGGGGCTTCTCAATAGGATTTGGGGAAGAGTCATTGTACCTGTCCTTAGGGACAGTGTCAAGTATCGGCCTTAGGGACAGGGTAATTCGTATTTCTGACTTGCGCCGTTCATTTCCTTTTCGCGCAGGCCTGGGTGAAGCCGAGCTGGCAACTCTTGCGGAAGAGCTCGACGGAACGGCGGCGATCGCGAGCGACTCCGTTCCCCTTCTCGTACGCGACGCCCAGGTTGAAGCAGCCTTCGCCGTCTCCGCCGTTGCACGCAAGGTCCAGAAAGCTGGCGGCCTTTCCCGCGTCCGCCGCGATGCCTTCGCCGGCGGAGTAGAGGGCCGCGGCGTTGAAGCATCCCCAGGCGTCTCCACGCTCGCATCCCAGCGCCGAAAGCTCGAGTCCCTTTTCCGAATCCTTGGCGATGCCGTCGCCCGCGATGTAGAGCGCGCCGAGGAGCGAGCAGGCGCGCGAGCCGTTCTCGTCGGCGTGGATGTCGTCGCGATTGGGCTTGCGATCACAGGCCTCGCGGAAGATGCCGGCGGCGCGCTGTTCGTCCTTCCCGAGGCCGATCCCGTCGCGCAGCGCGCGGCCCACGTTCACGCAGCCGCCCAGGTTGGACGGCTGACAGCGCGTGCCGTCGCACCCCTCCTGATACAGGGCGACGGCGCGGACTTTGTCTATCTTGACCCCGCGCCCGTTCTCGTAGAGGAAGCCCAGATTCGTGCAGCCGGTCGAGCTGCCCAGGGCGCACGCCTCCTCGTATTTCGCGAAGGCGCGCCCCTGGTCGGCAGCGCCGCCGCGCCCCTGGTCGGCCATCAAGCCCACGTTGTAGCAGCCCTGCGGATCGCCGAGGTCGCATGCCCTGGCGTAAAGCGTCGTGGCGCGGTGATCATCCTTCTTGACGAACTTTCCGGTGGCGTACAGAAACGCCAGGTGGGCGCAGCCGGCTCCGCTGTCGAGGGTGCAGGCTCGTTCGCCCGCGGCGAGCGAGTCGCTGCCGCGATCCGGCTCGTCCATGAGCTGCAAGGCCTTGAACGCGCACGCCTCGGCGGAGCCCGACGCGCAGGCGCTGGTGAACAGCTCGAGGGCGCGCACCGTGTTCGGTCCGCCCTTGCGGCTCCAGAGAAGCCAGCCCTTGCGGAAGCACGCGCTTGCGCTTCCCGCCTGGCACGCCTTCTCGAGAAAGGACGTCTGGTCGACCGGGCTCAGCATCGCCTCGATGCGCGCGCCCGCGCGAAGCACCACGATGCGCGAAGGGCCGCAGGAACGGTTGAACGCGTTGTCGCCGAAGTCGCAGTCGTTTCCGATGCGGCTGTTGTCGATCTTCTCCACGACGTCGCCGACGCGGATGTCCTCCGCCGCGGCCGGGCCTCCGGACCACACTTCCGTGACGAGCGCGCCCGCGAAGTCGTCGGGCAGGCCGAGCTTCTTGCGGGCCTGGCGCGAAAGCGGACGGACCTCGATGCCGAGCGTTCCGGCGCACGATGGGGCGGAAGCGGCGGCGGACTTGGCTGGGGCGGTGCCGGAGCCGCCGCAGCGGACGGCGAGAACGGCGGCGGCGAGGAGGACGGCGGCGGTGAGACGGGAAGAAGGTTGTCGGATCGGCAAGGTGGCCTCCTCGATCTGGAATTGAGGCGGATTATGGCAGGAGGGCGGGCGAGCTGCTGGAGATGACGAGCTAGAGGGAAGAGGGACCAACGGAGAACCGAGGCAATAGCCAGTCATCCCGAGCGAAGCGGGGGATCCCGCGTTAGATTGGGTAGGGTCGCGTTTCGAGCGCGGGATCCCTCGTTGCTTCGCGAACATGGAAGACTTACCTATTCATAAT
>JBDTXY010000335.1:0-3738 GCA_040005945.1 Acidobacteriota bacterium | reverse complement strand
CTCTACGACTTCGAGAGCGCGGCGGACCCGTCCTCGGTCGATGGGATTTTGCGGGCGCTGACCGCGGTATGGGTTCTGGCGACGCTGCTCTCGGTGGTGCGGGCGCGCACCCTCTGGGCGGTCCTTCACCGGCTCTCGCTGCGAGCCGTCAACGGCGAGGGCCTCCTAGACGCCGCGGCGATCCATGACAGCGTCCTCTGTCTCGCCGTCCTGGCGACCGGCGTCGGCTACTTCTTCATCCTCCGCCGCGCCGGCGCCGCGGCGCGCTCGCGAGCCTTGACGGCGGCGCTCTGGGGCGTGGCGGTGTCGGCCGCGCTGGCGATCGGGCAGCTGGGGAAGCTCGCGCCCGCCGAGACCAGCGGATTCTGGAGGGCGACTGGACGCCTGTCCGGCGGAGCGGTCGATCCCAACGCGTTGGGCCTTCTCTGCGGGTTGGGTCTGGTGGCTGCGCTCGCGCGCATGTGGACGGGCTCGGGGCGCCGCGGGGTCTCCGCCGGCCTGGCCGTCGTGCTGACGGCGGGGCTGGTCTTGTCCGGCTCGCGTAGCGGTCTGCTGGTGGCGCTGCTGGGGTTCCTTACGCTGATCGTGTCCCGGGGCCGCGCCGGAGGCCGAAAGCTCGCGCTGTCCGCCGCGGTCCTGGTCCTGCTGATCGGCCTCGCCGTCGTGTCTCTGCGAAAATCGCCGGGCAGCATTGGGTCGCGCCTGTCGCAGGTGATGGACCAGAGCTTGCCGCTGGAGTATCGCGCGTCCGCGCGGCCCCTGCTCTGGGAGAGCGCGGTCTTGCTCTTTCGACGCCATCCGCTGGCCGGAGGCGGACTGGGCTCCTTCTCGTGGCAGCTTCCCGACCTTCTGACCGAGCTCGGCCGCGCCCTGCCGATGCGTGACAATCCCGGAAACGCCTACTTGCAGGCCCTGGCGGAAACCGGAGCGATCGGTTTCCTGTTGACCCTGGCGCTGGCCGTCGCGCTGTTGCGATTCTCGTGGTCCGGACCCGACGGGGGGGGCGCGGCGGTGGGAGCGTTTCTGGTCTCGCTTCTGGGCGGGTCGCACTGGTTCGCGCCGGATGTGGCCCTGTTCTTCTTCCTCCTGGCGTCAGTCGCCGCGCCCGCGCCCCGCGCCGCGATTCAGGCGTGGCGCCGGCGGTTGGGCGGCGCCCTGGTGGCGATCTACGCGGTCGCGGTGGTCTTCGCGGCGGTATCGACCTTGCGGCCGGACGTCACGTTTCGCTACCGTCAGGGAGTGGGTTTCCATGCGAAGGAAGTTGGCCCCGGCGGGCCCTTCTACTGGACGCAGCGCCGCTTCGCGGTGCGGCTCGAGCCGGGAGGCGGCTTGCGCTTGATCCTCGCGCACTTCACGCCGGAAGGCCAGAACCTGGAGCTGACCGCCCAGACCGACGGCCGCCTCGCGTACTCGCGATCGCTGTCGCCCGGCCAGGCGGTCGATCTGCGTTTGAGCGGCGGCTCCGCGCAGGCTCGCGTCATCGAATTCTCGGTCTCGCGCGCGTTCGTCCCCAAGCGATTGGGGCTTTCCTCGGACCGCCGGGAGCTGGGATTGGTCGCCGTGTTCCCCAAGAGCCCGTAGCCGGAATGGAATTCCAGCTGCACCCGGCTTCGCCCCGGGGCGAGGTTCGGCGCTTCGCGCTCGGGACGCGCCGGGAGACGGCCGTGACCGTGGCGGCCGGGCTCGCGGCGTTGCTCGCCGTGTCCTTGTGGGTGACGGTTCCGGCGCTCGTGAGCCGGACCCTGCGCGTCCGCGCGGAAACCCGGGTCGACTCGGAGCTGGCCATCGCCCGGCGGGAGCGCCGCGACCTGGTCTCGCGTGCGACGAACGTCCGAGACCGTGCGCTGGCGGCCGGAGACCGGATCAGCCGCATCGCGTTTCTCTACGGGGTGCCGACGGCGCGCTGGCCGCGCAGCCTCAATCCGGAGACCGGTGTGCTCGCCGCGGCGGACCCGGCCCGAGTCGTGGAGGGGAGCGATCGGTACTTGACCGCACTCGAGCGCGGCCGGGCGCTGCTCGACGCCGCGGAAGCCGCGGACCCGGATCTGGCCGCGCGGACGCCGTCGCGGCTTCCGCTCCAGAGCGATCTCGTCGAGCCCTCGGCCTTCTTCGGGCCTCGGGTGTCTCCCTGGACGGGAGCGGAGGAATTTTTTTCCGGAATCGATCTGGCGGCTCCCGCGGGTTCCGAGGTGATCGCCCCCGCGGCCGGGAGCGTCGCCTTCGTGGGGCACGCGAAAGCGACGGCCGTGTCGCGCCTGTCGCGCCTGGGCAACCTGGTCGTGCTCCAGCACGGCTCCGCAGGAGTCACCCTGTACGGCCATCTCGCGCGCGTGGACGTGCGCCGGGGCGAGCACGTGAGCCGGGGCCAGCGGCTGGGAACCGTCGGCGCCACGGGGTGGGCCGTGTCGCCCGGTCTCCACTACGAATATTGGCGAGAGTCCGGCGGGAAGCTCGCCCCCACGGACCCCGAATTCGCGATCCTGGACCGGCCGGTCCGGCGCGACGTGTCACTGGAGAAGATGCGTGCCACCTCGGCGCCGGGATCGGTCGAGCCGCCTCCCACCCGCTAGACGCATTCCCTGGCGCCGCGCGTCGGCGGCGGCGGTATCCTGAGGCTGACCGTGACCGAAACGTTCGATCTGGCGTCCATCGCATACGCTCGCTGGAAGCGGGCCATGGATTTGCTGGTCCGCGAGGTCGTCCGGCGGCGCCGGATCCACGTGGAAGAGACGGCGGAGCACGCGCGCGCGGCCAGGCGCGTCCGAAATCTGCGGCGGATCGTGCGCAAGGCGCTCGCGGATTACAGCCGGCTGCAGATCGCCAAGCAGAGCGCCTCGTTAGCGCCCGGGGTATCGGCTCACGCGCGCACGGTGGGCCGCCAGACGCGCGGCCACGTCCTCCATCCGGTCGCCTCCGGTCGCATCCAGCACCGCGTCCGCCAGGACGAACGCCAGCATGGCCTCGCAAATGACGCCGCAGGCGGGGACCGCGGTGACGTCGCTGCGCTCGTAGGCGGAGCGGGCGGGCAGGCCCGTCTCCAGATCGACGGAGTCCAGACCCCGCGCCAGGGTCGAGATCGGCTTCATGTAGGCCACCACGATGATCTCCTGGCCGTTGGTCACTCCGGCCTCGAGGCCTCCCGCGCGATTGGTGCGGCGGACCAGGACGCCGCCGGGACCGGGCTCGATCTCATCGTGCGCCAGGGAACCGGGTCCCCGGGACGCCGCGATCGCCGAACCGAACTCCAGCGCCTTGACCGCGGGCACCGACAGGATCGCCTGGGCGATGCGGCCATCCAGCTTGCGATCCCAGCTGGCGAAGCTGCCGAGGCCGGCGGGTACGCCGCGGGCGCCGATCAGGATCGAGCCGCCCAATGTGTCGCCGTCCTTCTTGGCGCGATCCACTTGCGCCACCATCCGGGGCTCGATGGCGGCGGCGACGGCGCGCAGCGGCGAGTCTTCGCGCACGGTTTCGAGCGACGCGAAGGAGCGGGCGGAGCCGTCATCCGCGACGTCTCCCAGGGACAGAACGCCGCTGCGCACCTCGATCCCGCACGCGCGCAGCAGGAGCTTGCACACGGCGCCCGCGGCCACGCGCGCCGCCGATTCGCGGGCGGAGGCGCGCTCCAGGACGTCGCGCAGATCCCTGGCGCCGTACTTCATGCCGCCCGCCAGGTCCGCGTGCCCGGGCCGGGGACGCGTCAGACGCTTCTCGGCGGCCGACTCGGGATCGATCGCG
>JBDTXY010000334.1:0-3744 GCA_040005945.1 Acidobacteriota bacterium | reverse complement strand
GCGCAGACCTCCTTCATCATGCACTGCATCGGGGAGTTGATCGACGCGATGCCGACGTGATCGGGCTTCAAGTGCGCGGCTAAGACCGACTTTCGCGCCCGCGCAACCGCGGCCATCATGCGGTCCGATCCGATCACGATGAGGCGGTCGACCTGCGAGAGCGGGATCGCGGCCGCCCCCAGGCGCCCGGTGGCGTAGGCCACCATCGCCTCGACGATGTTGCCGACGAAGCTGCGGTCCGAGTCCCTTCGCGCCGGAATCGCTTCGCCGCGGTCGACGGAGAGCACCAGCACGTCGGCGGCCGCCTCGAGCTCGTCCCGCTTGTAGAAGTCCTCGGCCTTCTTGTAGCCGGCGAAATAGACCACGCGGTTCTTCAGCTGCCGGGCCTTCTTGCCGATCGAGAAGAGGACCGCATTGCCGAGCCCGCCCCCGCACAGCATCACCGTCCCGTTCTCGGGCAGCTCGGTGGCGGTTCCCGTGGGGCCCATGGCGACCACGGGCTGACCCGGCGTCAAGACCGAGCACAGCCGCGTCGAGCCTCCGATCTCCAGCGCGATCATCGAGAGAAGCCCCCGCCCGGCGTCGACCCAGGCGCCCGTCAGCGCGCAGGGCTCGATCAACAGGGGAGAGCCGGCGATCTTCGGCGCGTGCGACTCCAGGTTTTGGAGCCGGAAGAACTGGCCGGGCTGGAAGTTGCGGGCGGCGGCCGGGGCGCGGACGACGACCTCGATGATCGTCGGCGTCAGGCGGTTGACCGCGACGACCTCGGCCGAGAGGTCGTCCGCGATCCGGGCCCGGAAGGCGTCCCACTCGGAGTCGGCCCCCCGAGGAGAATCCTTGCCGAGGACGACCTCGGCGATCGCCCGGTAGCCGTTCTTGGCCGAGGCCATCGCCTTGACGACGTTGCCGTTGTAAGCCGGGTGATTGTCGCCGAAGAACGTGACGAACTTGCCGCCGCGCGAATAGCCCGTAAAGAACGCCGTCTCGTCGTCGGCCGCGGCCGGCTCCAGGCGGAAGCTCTCTCCGTCGGCCACCGCCTTGTGGGGCGCAAAGAAGCGCCTCCGGGCGTCCAGCGGCAGCGCGTCCGGGTACTCCTTGGCGTAGGTGATGTTGGGGGTCGTCCCGGCGGCGACGAGGCAGGTCCGCGCCGGGAGCTCGACGGTCTCGCCGGAGCCGCCCCGCAGGAAGCGGACGGCCTTCAACTTGCCGTGCTCGTCGGGCACGGCCTCGTCGGGCTCGAGGCCCTCGATGAAGGAGATGCCTTCCTCGAGCGCCTTGATGACCTCCTCGTGGTTCAGCCGATAGGCCGGAGCCTCCTCCATCGAGCGGCGGTACGCGATCGAAACGCCGCCCCACTCGCGGCACAGGCGGGAGAGATCGGGGGTCTCGCCCGAGGCAAGCGCTCGCTCGCGCTCCTTGCGCACGGCGAGGCCGTGGGCGAGCAGACGGTCCAGGATCTGGCGCTCCTCCGTGTCGAATGGGGCGCGGACCGCCTCTTCGCTGTGCTCGGCGGCGAGGGTCTCGTAGCGCGCCAGGGTCTTCTCGGCCTGCAGCGGGTAGTACGCGAGCAGCTCGGTCGCGGTGTCGATGGCGGTTAAGCCGCCCCCGATGACGACCGCGGGCAGCTCCGCCTGGAGGTTGGCCAGGGCCTCTTCCTTGAACGCGCCCGTCAGCTGGAGCGCCATGAGGAAGTCGGAGGCCTTCCGGACGCCGCGCAGGATGTTGTTCTTGAGCGGGATGATCGTCGGCCGGCCGGCGCCCGCCGCGATCGCCACGTGGTCGAAGCCGGCCGCGAAGGCCTGCTCCGCGTTCAAGGTCCCGCCGAAGCGCACGCCGCCCAGGATCGCGAGCCGGCGCCGGCGCGCCAGCGTCAGGTGCAGCAGCGTCAGGAAGTTCTTGTCCCAGCGGACCGTGATCCCGTACTCGGAGACGCCGCCGAATCCGGCCAGCGGCCGCTGATCCAGGGGCCGCGCGATCTCGGCCCAGTCCCGGATCGGCCGGATGCCCTCGCCGTCGGAGCCGGTCCAGTCCGCGGGCAGCTCCTCGATCTTCAACCCATCGATGCCGGCGACGCCGCAGCCCTCGTTCAAGAGGTAGTGCGCGACCGTGTAGCCGGCGGGGCCGAGGCCCACCACCAGCACCTTCTTGCCGCTGTAGGGGAGGGCGTAGGGGCGGTCCGGGTTCAGGGGGTTCCAGCGCGTCAGGAGGCCGTAGATCTCGACCCCCCACGGCAGCGCCAGGACGTCGGTCAGCACGCCCGTTTCGATTTGCGGGATGTTGACCGGCTCCTGCTTCTGGAAGATGCATCCCTTCATGCAATCGTTGCAGATCCGGTGGCCGGTGCCCGGACACATGGGGTTGTCGATGCAGACCAAGGCGAGCGCCCCGATCGAGTCGCCCTCGCGCCGCAGCTCGTGCATCTCCGAGATCTTTTCGTCGAGCGGGCATCCCTTGAGCGAGATGCCCAACGGGTTTTTCTGCCAGGAGGCCGTCTTCGCGTCGAGGAAACCCTTGGAGCAGGAATCCTTCTCGCGCTCGTGGCACAGAAGGCAGTAATGGGTCTCTCCGAGGACCTCCCGCGGGGACATCCGCGGATCCGTCAACCCGAATCCGACGCGCCGCCGGTGGCGGTGCTCGGGGCCCACCCGCTCCTCCGGGAGCGCCGGGTTGGGACGGTCGGTCACGACGAGGTTCTGGTAGTCCAGCATCTCCGGCAGCTTGAAGGAGATCCAGTGTGCGACCTCGTTGCGCAGCGCCGGATGCTCGCGCCGCAGGCGGCACCAGAACGCATAGTCCTGAAGCGCGCGCTCCAGAAACACGAGCAGCTCTTCGTCGGAGTCGCCGGCCGCCCGGGCGAGCCCCCGCGCCTTCGAGAGCGCCGCGCGCCGGGCGAGCTCCCGGGCGCGCTCGCGAGACGCCGGAGAAACCTCGGGTTGTTTCTTCTGGCGCAGGGCGCCGATGAAGTCGGCCTCCAGGTCCAGCAGGGAGGCGAGCATTTGCGCCGTGGCCAGCTCCGGATCCGTGCTCCAAGACAAGTCGGGGTGCAGCTCCCTCTCCAACGCATGCGCGGCCTGCGCCGGGGGGGCGAGGTCGACCGCCGAGAGATTTTCGGGGAGCTTCGCCTTGGCCACCCGGCGCATCACGAAGTCGCGGCGCACCCGAAACAGCACGGCCTCGGGGTTGGCTGAGGCCGCCTGGCGGCGCCACTCCTCTTGGATGCCGAAGAGGCGGGCCAGGAAGCGGGCCAGGGGGCGCGCGGCCTCGACCAGCAGGCGGGAGCGCGACAGGGGATCGCAGGCGGCGGGGTCGGCGCGATAGGACTCCAGGCGCGCGGCCAGCGCAGCGTCCTCGCGGGCCAGCTCTTCCCGGAACACCCGATCCAGCTCCGCAAGCCGGTCCTCGCGGTGGAGGTCCTGGTACGTGAAGCCGGCCGCGCCGAGAGGGAAGTCCCTCCCGGCGAGCGTTGGCGGTGGCGCCGTAGTCTCCAAGCGGCTTCGATTCTAACCCGCCGAGTGAGAAGAACTTTGGATTTTGGATTTCGGAGTTTGGATTCGGGAGAACTCGCGAGCAATCCAAAATCTAAAATCCAAAATCGAAACTCGAACCTTGACAGGAAGGTGAAACTATCAATAATAGGAATGGTTATTGATATGAAGCAGCTCGTGACATCCCCTCCCCGCCGGTCCACACGCCAGAGGCGTCTGGTCCTCGAGGCCGTCGTCGGCACGACGTCGCACCCGACGG
>JBDTXY010000333.1:0-3749 GCA_040005945.1 Acidobacteriota bacterium | reverse complement strand
GAGTGCCCGATCAACATCATCTACATCGACTGGCACAACGAGAAGAACGAGGCCGGCAAGAACGAGAAGGTCCTCGATCGCTTCGACGTGGACCTGAAACGCTGTATGTTCTGCCAGCTCTGCGAAGAGGCGTGCCCGACCGTGCCCAAGTCGATCTGGTTGACCACCAAGACCTACGAAATGGCGGCGTACGACCGGAACGAATCGCTGTACCTGGACATTCGCAAGCTGGTCGACTGGCGCGAGGCTCCCAACGTGAAGCCCTTCACCGTCGTGGAGCGGGGATAGGGCGGGATGGCCGGCGAGGCGCTCTTGACCGGCACCGCCGGCTGGCTCTTCGTGATCTTCGCGGCCCTGGCGCTGGGCTCGGCGCTGGCCGTCGTCGTGGCCAAGAGCCCCGTCCACTCGGCCCTGTTCCTCCTGCTGTCCTTCCTCCTCGTCGCCTGCATCTTCATCCTCCAGCAGGCGGAGTTCGTGGGCGCCGTGCAGATCCTGGTCTACGCCGGCGGCATCATGGTCCTCTTCCTGTTCGTGGTGATGCTGGTCAACCCGCGCACGGTCCAGACCGTGAAGGTCTTCCACCACCAGTGGGACATCGCCCTGATTCTCTTTCCCGTCTTTCTGATTCCCTTCCTGTACATCCTGTGGACCGAAAAGTTCCCGGCCGTCCCGCAGAATCCCGACGCGTTCCGGATGGTGGGCACGAAGATGGTCGGCAACACGGAAGCGGTGGCCTGGGTGCTGTTTCGCGACTACCTGGTGCCGTTCGAAGTGGCGTCGGTCTTCCTCTTAGTCGCCATGATCGGCGCCGTGGTCCTGGGAAAGCGCACGTTGGAGAAGATGGACTGATGACGATCACGATCAACCACTACCTGGTCGTGAGCATGCTGCTCTTCGGGATCGGCTTCTTCGGCGTATTGGTGCGCCGCAACTTCCTGACGGTTCTGATGTCGATCGAGCTGATGTTGAACGCCGTGAACCTGAACCTGGTGGCCTTCTCGCGGAGGCTCTCCGATTTGACCGGGCAAGTCTTCTCGGTGTTTGTCATCACGATCGCGGCCGGCGAGGCGGCCGTCGGGCTGGCGCTCACGATCTCCCTCTTCCGGCAGCGCAAGACGCTGAACGTCGAAGAGGCCAGCTCGATGCGCGGATAGCGGCATGCGACAGCTGATCTGGCTGATCCCCCTCTTCCCGCTGGCGGGGTTCCTGATCAACGGCCTGGTCTACTTGATCGGCAACCGGCCGCCGCGCCCGCAGCCTGGGGACGACGCGCATGGCCAGGGACACGGAGACCAGCCCGCGGCGGAATCCGCCAAGGACGCGGGGCATCCCCACGCCCACATGCACGAGCAGACGCACCCGCGCTTCCGGATGCTGCACTCGATCGTGGGGCCCGGGAGCGTGGCGCTCTCCATGATCTTCGCCTTCGGGGCGATCTTCGACATCGGGCTTCCCGGATTCGCTCGGGGCGGCTCCTACGCCGTGACGCTCTACCGGTGGATTCCGCTGGGCGTCAACCAGGCGGTCGGGCAGATCCCGGGCCGTGCCGCCGAGTGGTTCGTGGACGCGGCGTTTCGCATCGATTCGCTGTCCGCGCTGATGCTCGCCTTCGTGACGTTCGTCGGGTTTCTCATCCATGTCTATTCCGTGGGCTACATGGGCCACGACAAGGGATACGGGCGCTACTTCGCCTACCTGAACCTGTTCATGTTCGCGATGCTGGTGCTGGTCCTGGGGGCCAACTTCCTGATGCTCTTCGTGGGCTGGGAGGGAGTCGGGCTGTGCTCGTACCTGCTGATCGGGTACGACTACCACAAGAGGTTCGCCGCGGATGCCGGCAAGAAGGCGTTCGTCGTCAACCGCATCGGCGACTTCGGCTTCATCCTGGGGATCTTCGGAGTCTTTTGCCTCTTCGGATCCCTGGACTTTGCGACGGTCTTCTCCGCCGCCGCCGGAAACCCGTCGGCTTACACGCCCTATCTGACGCTGATCTGTCTGCTCCTCTTCGTGGGGGCCTGCGGCAAGTCGGCGCAGTTCCCGCTCTACGTCTGGCTGCCCGACGCGATGGCCGGACCCACCCCGGTGTCCGCCTTGATCCACGCCGCGACGATGGTGACCGCGGGCGTCTACATGGTCGCCCGGTGCAACGTCTTCTTCCGGCTGGCCCCCGACGCGATGGTCGTGGTCGCGATCGTGGGGGCCTTCACCGCCCTCTTCGCCGCGACGATCGGGCTCGTGCAGAACGACATCAAGAAGGTCCTGGCCTATTCGACCGTCTCGCAGCTGGGCTACATGTTCCTGGCCTGCGGGGTGGGCGCGTTCGCGGAAGGCATGTTCCACGTCACGACCCACGCCTTCTTCAAGGCGTGCCTCTTCCTGGGCGCGGGCTCCGTGATCCACGCGCTGGGCGGCGAGCAGGACATCCGCAAGATGGGAGGGCTCGCCGCCAAGATCCCCAGGACCTATTGGACGTTTCTGATCGCGAGCATGACGATCGCGGGCGTGCCGTTCTTAGCGGCGTTCTTCTCCAAGGACGCCATCAAGGCCGCGGTGTTCCACGCGGAGTTCGCCGGCGCCCCGTGGCTGCCCAAGCTGCTCTACGCGGTGGCGCTGTTCACGGCGGGGGTCACGGCGTTCTACATGTTCCGACTGGTCTCCCTGACCTTTTGGGGGCGGTTCCGGGGAACGCCCGAGCAGGAGGCGCACGTGCACGAGTCCCCGGCGAGCATGACGATGCCGCTGGCGGTGCTCGCGTTCCTGTCGATCGTCAGCGGCTACGTGGGCGTGCCGATCCTGGAGCACGGCAACCGCATCGGCGAATTCTTAGCGCCGATCCGGTTGCCCATCGCGGGCATGGAGGAGGCGCACCACCACGCGCCGCTGTCCCTGGAGTTCGCCCTGATGGCGGCGGCCACGGCCATGGCCGGGATCGGCATCTACCTGGCATGGGCCTGGTACGTGAAGGGGGAGGGACGGGTTCCGGCGCGCCTGGCGCAACAGTGGCCGAGCGTGTACCGCACGCTCGAGAACAAGTATTACGTGGACGAGGCGTACGAGACGGTGTTCGTGCGCGGGCTCGCGCTCTCCGGCGGACGCGCCCTGTGGGAGGTCGACGCGATCGTCTTCGACTTGATTCCCAATGGGGCCGCGGCCGTGACGCGGGGCGCTTCCTGGATGGCCTCGCTCTTCGACCAGTATTTCGTGGACGGGCTGGTCAACGGCCTGGCGAACACGCTGGCCGCGCTCTTCCAGCTCTTCCGGAGGGCCCAGACCGGACGCGTCCAGAACTACGCGCTGGTGATGGGCGGCGGACTCTTCTGCGTCGTGGCGGTGTATCTCCTTTTCCGATGAGGGCCCGATGGAACAATTGACTCAGCTGCCGATCCTTTCCATCGTCGCGTACATTCCGCTGCTGGGGGCGCTGGCGATCGTCTTTCTCATCCCGAAGGAGAAGACCGGGGCGATCAAGGCGTTTGCGACGCTGGTGGCCGTGATCGACTTCGCGGTCTCGCTCCCGCTGTGGTGGAGCTTCGACCGCGCTCGGGACGGATACCAATTCGTGGAAAAGACCTCCTGGATCCCGTCGCTGGGCGTGAACTATCACTTCGGCATCGACGGCATTACCCTCGTGCTGATCCTCCTGACGACGCTCATGGGGGTCATCGCGGTCGTCTGCTCCTACACCGCGATCTCCGAGCGGCAGAAGGAGTACTACGTCCTGCTGCTCCTGCTGCAGACGTTCATGATCG
>JBDTXY010000332.1:0-3772 GCA_040005945.1 Acidobacteriota bacterium | reverse complement strand
GGCGGTTTGGCAGCGTGCTGGATGGCGCTCAGGCCGGCGGTTTTGGCCGTTCCTTCGAGCAGGCGGACAACGGCCCCAAGCGTCTGGACGCATTCAAAGACAAAGAGACGACTTCCCGCTGGGCCGCCGCTCAGAGCTGGGCCGACAAGGATCGGATGGTCGTTTTCGGCGGCAGCTACGGCGGATACACGGTCTTGATCGCGCTGGAGCGCTGGCCGGACGTCTGGCGAGCCGGCGTCGACCTCTTCGGCGTCGCCAACATGACCACGTTCCTGCAGACCACGAGCGGGCTGATCCGCGAGGTCTTCAAGGTCGAGTTCGGAGACCTGGGCAAGGACGGGCCGTTCCTGAAGACGATCTCGCCGATCGAGGAGATCGGCAAGATCGTGGATCCCGTGTTCGTCTACGCCGGCGCCAACGACCCGCGAGTCCCGCGCCCGGAGTCGGATCAGGTCGTGCGCGCGCTGCGCGGCCGGAGCGTCCCGGTCGAGTACATGGTGGCCGACAACGAAGGCCATTCGCTGGCGCGGCGCGAGAACCAGATCGCGTTCTACAGCCGGGCGGGGCGATTTTTGGAGAGTCAGCTCAACGCAAAATAGCGCAGGATCCCTCGCTGCGCTCGGGATGACAGGCTAAAAGCACCGGGAGCCGGAGCGTAGGCTCCGGCGACAGTTAACTCTCCAGCTTCGCCGTCATCGTGATCTTCGCGTTCAAGAGTCTCGACATCGGGCAATTGGTCTTCGCGGTCTCCGCGGCCTTTTGGAACACGTCCGGGGCGGCTCCCGGGACCTGGCCGACGACGTCGAGGTGGGATGCGCCGATTGTCCAGCCGCCGCCGTCCTTCTCCAGGGTGACCGCCGCCGTCGTGCGCAGCGTCTGCGGCGTCAGATTGACCTTGCCCAGCTCCGCCGAAAGCGCCATGGTGAAGCAGCCCGCGTGCGCGGCGGCGACGAGCTCCTCGGGATTGGTTCCCTTCTCGCCCTCGAAGCGGGTCGAAAAGGAATACGGGGTCTCCTTGAGGACGCCGCTCTCGGTCGACAGCGATCCCTTTCCCGCCTTCAGGTCTCCGTGCCACTCCGCGCTGGCTTGTCTCTTCATGCGTTCCTCCTCTGATCGGATGGGGATTCAAGAATCGGGCCCGACTCTATCGCGGCCGGCGGCGCCGATGCGGACCCTTCGGCCGCGCGGCGACCACGATTCGCGATGCGCCGCTCCGGAACGGCCGGCGGTCGAAGTCGCCCCAGATGCTCACGATCTCCAGGCCGCAGGACGCGAAGAAGTCTCGGATGGTCTTGGGATTCCAGGCCCGCGCGAGAAACGCGGCGGCCATCGTGCGCACGGACCCGTCGCGCCCCGCATCGCGATACTGGTAGCGCGCGTGCCACAGGTCGTTTCCACCGGTCGGGATCCAAGCCTCCTGGATGCGAAGGACGCCGGCCGCATGCCGGATCGTGCGGCTGGGCGCCGCGACTTGGTTTCGCCTCCGGTAGAGGCCTTCGAGCACGAATAGTCCGGCGGGCGTCAGCTGGTTGGCCACCGCGCGCAGCGCGCGTCGGCGATCCTCCAGGGTGGTCATGTGCGAGATCGGGTCGCCGGGCGCCACGATCAGATCGAACACGCGCCCGAAGGCCACGCTGCGCGCATCGGCGGCGAGGAAGAACGCCCGGCCCTTGCCGCGGCGCCGCGCCGCCGCGAGCATCTCGAGAGACACGTCCAGGCCGACCGCCGGCGCGACCTGCGACAGGCCCGCCGTGATCCGCCCGAGTCCCGCGCCGATTTCGAGGATCCGCCGCGGACGCCGTTTTTGCGCCAGCTCGCGCCAGAACGCGAGGTGCGCCCGCGAGAGCGACTCCTTCTCGTAGAAGGGCAGGATCCTGCGGTAGTAATTCCGGGCGTCCGAGATCTCGGATGCGTCTCCGGCGGCGTCGGCAGGAGACGACATTCCACGTATTCTGCGCGCAACCGCCGAGGCGCGGCGAGCCTCGCGACGCCCTCAGCCTTAGTTGATGTCCTTGCCCGCCTCCAGCTGCTTGACCAGGCCCTCCAGGTTCTTCCTGTTGCCCTCGTCCGGGGCCTGCGCGATCGCGAGCTTGGCCTCTGCGAGCGCCTTCTTCTTGTCTCCCATCGCCGCGTAGCCCCGCATCAGGCCGACGTGCACCGGCCACTGGTTGGGGAAGCGCTTGGCGTTCAACTGAAACAAGCGGAAGGCTTGCTCTTTCTTGCCACCCGTCATCAGCTGCCGCGCCGCCTGGTGGATCTGGACGGGGTTGGCGGTCCGATGGTTGATCGCCTTCTCGAACGTCTTCTTGGATTCCTCCGTCTTGCCGTTCAAGTCCTGGAGGTTCGAGAGCGTCAGGAGGGTCGCGAAGTTTTCGTCGCCGCCGGCCCACGTCGGATCCGAAACCGCCCGCTCCGCCCACCTCAAACCCTCGGCGAGGTTGACCTTTTTCTGCGCGCAAAAATCCGCCGCCTGCTGCCAGTTCTGCCAGAAGAACCCGGCCCAGCCGCGCAGGTCCGCGCGCATGTTGTCGACCCAGAGGTCGTTGACGTTGTCCACCGAAATGGAGAAGGGGATCTGCAAGTCTTCCCACTCCAAAGCGACGGTGGCCTTGTCGGGATTGCGCTCGATGAACTCGTAGCTGAGCCATTCGTGATAATCGCTCTTGGCGGGCTTGGCCTTGACGCGCAACGCGTCCAGCTTCGCGTCGTACCAGAAGCTTCCCCAGGAGTCGGCGTCCTTGGAGAAGATGACCGTCCACTCGTCCTGGCCCGGGATGAAATGGAGTCCGTACTTGCCGGCCGGGAGGGGTTGGCCCTGCACCTTGACGGCATGGGTCACGGTGAACGTCGTGTTCTCGTTCGCGCCGCCCCGCCAGGGACAATCCTTGCAGCCGTTGAATCCGAGGTCCGTCATGCCCCAGGGCACCAGTTCGCCCCAGATCTTGCCCTTCCGGTCGTTCTGGCCGCGCACGACGCGCGGGCTCGAGTAGTCGATCGTGACGCGGACGGGGCCCACGGCCTGGCTGACCGTGGCCTGAGGGTTTTCGCCGTTGGGCGGAAGCGTGATGCCCTGGGCGCCGAAGACGGGGCCCGAGGCCAGGAAAAGGAGGACCATGGCCGGGAAAACCGGGGCAAGAGCCCAAAGTCGGGTGCGGAGACGCCGTGTCATATCTATCCTCCAGTCGACAAATGAGGGATGGCCGGATTCAGATACGGGCGCGAAGGGCCAGTGTTTTGGTCTGGGGTCTTTTCGCGCTCGGCTGCGGGTCACGATCGGGCGAGTCGGCGGCCTATGTGCATGCCGTCACGAACGCGGAAGCACCCCTCGAGGAAGCCTGGCGGCGATTCGACGCCGCGGTCGCGCGCTCGGACTGGCCCTCCGCCCGGAGCGTGGCGCACGAGGCCGCGGCGGCGGCAGCCGGGGCGCGCGACGGGCTGGAGAAGCTCTCCGTGACGCCGACCTTGGCGGCGGCGCGTCGGGAGGAGCTCCTCTTCGTAAACCACGCCTTCCTCGCCTTCCAGGACTTCGCCGCGCGCGGTGCGACCGGGGTCGACCTGGCGAAGCTCAAGTCGATCCTCCGGCGCGGCCGAATCCATCAAGCCCGGGGACGCGCGACGCTCTGAGCGGCGCTCGACGCGCCGACTTGGGCAGAGAATGGTTCTCGGCTCACTGCGTAGGCGGCTTCAAGCCACGCTCCTCCAGGAGCGGGTCGACGATGGGGTCGCGGCCGCGGAACGCCCGGTACATCGCCGCCGCGTCCTGCGTGCCGCC
>JBDTXY010000331.1:0-3788 GCA_040005945.1 Acidobacteriota bacterium | reverse complement strand
CAGCCTCCGGAACGTTCTGGGCGGGAACGACCGGAGCGGGAGTCTTCCAAACCCAAGACGGCGGAGACCACTGGCAAAGCGCGACGGATGGGATCGCCGGGTTCTGGACCACTTCGCTCGTCAAGGACCCGAACAACGACGCGACGCTGTGGACGGGAAACCAGTGGGGGTCGGGCGGCGGAGTCTTTCGGACCACCGACTCCGGACAAAGCTGGACACTGGCAGCGACCGGTCTTCCACGCACCCGCGTCAACGCGCTCGCTGTTTCACCGGCCCAACCCCCTGTGCTGTACGCGGGCCTGGATTTCCAGGGTGGTGTCTATCGAAGCCCCGACGCCGGCGGCAACTGGTCACCGACGAGCCCGATTCCGGGCACCCCCTTCATCACCGGCCTCGTCGTTCCTCTATTGGATCCCTCCAAGGTCTACGCCGAGACGATCGCAGACCTCTTCGTCAGCGCCGACGATGGCGGGAGCTGGGCGCCCGCGGGCCCTTCGCTGCATGTCGTCTCGGCTTTGCTTCCCGACACGATCGACTCCGGGACGTTCTTCGGCTTTGTCGATTACCACGTGCAGAAGAGCACAGACGGCGCCGCGACCTGGAATCCCCTGGAGAACGGCATCGCGGGTGCGCTGGTCGTGACTCTCGCGCAGAGCCCCTCCGACCCGCAGCTCTTGTTGGCCGGCGCCCAGGGCGACGCTGTGAACGGATTCGCTGCGATGTATCGCAGCACCGATGGAGGCGCGAGCTGGACTCCCGCTACCGGTATCGATCCTGCTTACCTCGCCTTCTCGATCGCGTTCGATCCTTCGGATGCCTCTCGTGTGTATGCCTCGACGTATCCAAACACGTTCAATATTGCGCCCCCATTGCATGGTGCTTTCCGTAGCCTGGATGCTGGGATTACCTGGGAGCCGTACGACAACGGGCTGCAAACTCAACCGCTCGAGAACGTGGGCACCTCTGTGCTTGCGATCTCCTCCGACGGTGTGCGGCTGCACGTCGGGACTCCCGGCGGCGTCTTCGAGCTCACGCGTACGCCGGTCGCGGCGCCCGAGATCTCCGGCGTGACGCCGGGTTCCGGCAGCGCCTCGGGCGGCACGCCCATCACGATCACCGGGTCGGGATTCGACCCGGCCGCAGTCGTCACCGTGGGATCCTCGCCGGCGGTCGGAGTTCAGGTCGTGGACGAGGGACAGA
This sequence comes from Acidobacteriota bacterium, assembly GCA_040005945.1. Lineage (GTDB taxonomy): Bacteria > Acidobacteriota > Thermoanaerobaculia > UBA5066 > Gp7-AA6 > DAHUXD01. The sequence continues at coordinate 2,588 of JBDTXY010000331.1, read as the reverse complement.
TTCTGGCGACGACGCCTCCGGGCGCTCCGGGCGTGGCCTCGCTCACGGTGACGAACCCGGACACCCAGTTCGCGACTCTCCGTCTCGCGTTCCTCTACGACTTCTCCGACGTGCCGCCCGAATCGCCTTTCCACGACGCCGTGGTCGCGATGGCGCTTCGCGGCGTGACCGCGGGTTGTGGAAACGGAAACTTCTGCCCCGACGACGGGATGACGCGTGCGCAAGCCGCCGTGCAGATCGAGAAAGCGCTGTTCGGGGCCGACTTCCTGTTTCCGCCGCCCTTCGACTTTCTCACGGACGTCGACCGATGCTCCGGAACGGCTCAGTACATCTACCAATTCTTCTTCGATGGAATCACCGCCGGATGCGGCGTCGACGTGTTTTGTCCGAACGAGCCGTTGACGAGGGCGCAGGTCGCGGTGCTGTTGCTCCGCGCGGAGCATGGAGGCAGCTATCAACCCCCGGACGCGACCGGAACGGTGTTCGGCGACGTGCCCATCGACGCGTTCGCAGCGAGCTTCATCGAACAGCTTTACGCCGAAGGCATCACCGCGGGGTGCGGCGGCGGGAACTATTGCCCGGACAGCACCGTCACGCGCGCTCAGGCGGAGGCGCTGATCGGCCTGACGTTGCCCAGCCTTCCCTGAGCCGTCCGCGTTCAAGGCCTCGTGGGAATAGAGTTTCCGCCCTTGTAGACCTTCCCGTCCTTGATGACGACCTCGACGTGCGAGAGGGCCGTGATGTCGAACAGCGGGTTTCCGTTGACGACGATGATGTCCGCCAGCTTGCCGGGCTCGATCGTGCCGAGCTCGTCGCCCTTGCCCAGGATCGTGGCGTTGATGCGCGTGGCCGCCGAGATGGCCCGCTGCGGCGCCATGCCGACGTCGACGTGCGCCTTGATCTCGCGCCACAGCGCCTCGGTGTGGAAGTTCATCGGCGTGCCCGAGTCGGTCCCCATCCCCATCGTCGTTCCGGCGTCAATCCATTGTTTGAGCGACGAGGTTGCGTAGCGCATCTCCTGGTCCGTCGTGGAGAAATAGGAGAGGCGGTGCCAGCCCTTCAGCGAGTCCTGCACCTCCTGCCAGATCATGGGCCCGAAGTCCTTCTTGAGCTGGGGATCCTGCAGCCGCTCCGGGAAGTCGACGGTCGCCGGGAAGAGGAACACGCGGTGCGCCGCCGTGACCACGACGGGAGTGCCCTTGACCGTGATCGCCTTGACCAGCGCGGGGTCGTAGGGCGGCACGCCCGCGGAGCCGACGTGCGTCAGGACGTCGATGCCGGCCTCCAGCGCGTCGCGCACGTTGACCGGATCGTAGACGTGGGCGTGGACCTTGAGGTGGTACTTGTGCGCGGTGTCCGCGATCGCCTTGTAGTGCGCGGGCCCCAGCTCCACGTAGGCCTTGATGACGTCGACGCCCGCCTTGGCGAGCTTCTCGGTCGCGCGCACACAATCGGCCGGCGTGTCGACCAGAATCTGGTCTTCGAGCGCGGGGGAGTACTCACCCATCGATCGGGTGATCCAGGGGCCCGCCATCCACATCCGGGGGCCCGGGATCTCGCCCTTCCGGATGCGATCGCGGACACTCAGGCTCTCCTTCAGCGTGCCGCCCAGGTCCACGGCCGAAGTCACGCCGGCCATCAGAAGCTGCTTGGCCGAGATCTCCATGACGCGCTCGACCAGGTTGTTCTTGGCGATCCACGGGTCCCACCGGTCGTAATTGCCGTGCCCCAGGATGATCAGGTGCACGTGAAGATCGATGAGGCCCGGCATCATCACGCGGCCGCTGGTGTCGATCACCTCGGCGTCCGGAGGAATCTGCACCTCGGCGGCGGGGCCGACCCGCACGATCTTGTCGCCTTCGATGACGACGGCGGCGTGGTGAAGGGGCGGCACTTCGTATCCGTCGAGAAGCATGCCGCCGACTAAGGCCACCTTTTTTTGGGGCTGGGCCAGCGACGGAGAGCAGCACGCCAGCCAGAAAAAGGTCGTTGTCAGGAGGAGCCCAACTTGGCGTTTCATCGCGTCTTCTCCTTCGCCCATGTCCCTGAATCCCGTGGAGTTGCGGGCATGATACGCCTCGCCGGAGGCGGTTCCCGGGAGGGGATCGTCCGTTCATGTCACGTTCATCGAGCGACGCGTAGCCTTCTCACTCAAGGCGCGCTGCAAATAGGCATCGACGCCAAAGGAGTTGAAATGAAGAAGTTCCTCGTTATGGCTCTTGCCCTGGCGTTCCCGATGGCGGCGATGGCTCAGCAGTCGGCGGCTCCGGCTCCGGCTCCCAAGCCGGCGGCTTCGACCGAGAAGAAGACCGAGTCCACCGAGACCAAGAGTGAGACCTCCACGACCAAGAACGGCACGAAGAAGTCCCACAAGAAGCACAAGAAAACCACCAAGACCACGACCGACAGCACCGCCGCCAAGCCCAACCAGAAGTAGTCGTATCGGTTGCTCCGGCATTTGCCGGGGAGATCGAGACACGCACGGCGCGCCACTCGGCGCGCCGTTTTGTTTTTGGAGAAACGAAGCCGCGGGTTCTTCCTGTCACCCCGAGGAGCGCGGCGACGGGGGACCCCTCTCAGAGCGGCAC
>JBDTXY010000330.1:0-3798 GCA_040005945.1 Acidobacteriota bacterium | reverse complement strand
TGCCCGGCTTCGCGATCTCTGCCGACGGGAAGCTCGTGGCGGCGGCCGGCGCGGATCGGAAGGCGGCGCTCTTCCCCGTGGACGGAGGTTCCGCGCGCGCGGTGCCGGGCGCCGAACCCGGAGAGTTCCCCCTTCGCTTCTCTCCCGATGGGAAGGCGATCTATCTCTGGAAGCGCGGCGACGTGCCCGCGCGAATCTCACGGCTCGATGTGGAGACCGGAAAGCGCGAGGTCTGGAAGGATCTTCTTCCGGCCGACCCGGCCGGTGTCGAGCGAATCTCCAACGTCCTCATCGCGCCCGACGCGAAGGGCTACGCGTACTGCTACGCGCGGCTCCTGTCGGATCTCTTCGTCGTCCAGGGCCTGAAGTAGGATTCCCTCCGGGATGTCCCTCGAGGAACGGCCTTTTTCGCCCACCTACCCGACGGTCGAGTCCCTTCGCGCCCTCGCGGATCTCTGGAATGCGTCGACGTCCATGCAGCATTTCGGCGCGCGGCTCGAGTTCACCTGCGTCGACCGCGTGAGGGCGGTGATCGACCCCGTCCTCCCCGTCCATCGCGGGGGCCTGGGCACCGATGCGATCAACGGCGTCGTGCTGGCCGGCCTCTTCGACCTCGTGATCGGGACGGTCGGCTGGCTGACGCGGCCCGAGTCGCGCTCCGCGACGGTCACGCTGGCGATGTCCTTCTTCCGGCCCACGCGCGGCGACCGCGTCTACGCCGAGGCGCGTCTGATCCGCTCGGGCATGAACCTGATCTTCGCGGCCGCCGAGATCACCGACGCGGAGGGTAAGGTCACGGCGCGCTGCGACGGCACGTGCGCAATCGCGCTCGGCAAGTCCGGCGCCTCGGAGTTCCAGGAGCGGATGCGCGGCGGAGGCGTGGCGCCCTAATCCGCCGTCACCGTGGGGTCCGGGAACGTTCGCGAGTTCGGCTGCGGCACCGGCTCGTGGTCAGCGAGAACGTCTGGACCAGGAAGACGCCGGGACCGCCCCGGCGATCGTCGAAAGAATCAAGAGCCCGAGAACGAGCACGATCTTTCGCGTCATGACCTTCCTCCATTCGATTGCGTTTGGACGAGGGCGAAAGTCAGTCGGGTTACGGTGATGTCGAGCGAGAGACCGCGAGGCAAGCGTCGGTCTTCGGGACTCCCGCACAACGCGCAACGCGATTGGACGATCGGCGGGCGCGCGCCGGTTACGTGGCGCGCAGAATTCCGTTGCTCCCTCCCGTGCGGTCGGCTAAAATGGTTGACGTTGAGAGCGGGAGCTGGAGGTTGCCTTCGGCGCTCCCGGACGCTTCGGAGGGCCGATTGGACTTCGACCTCGCTCCGAACGCAGTGACCCGGCCGGACGGTGGTCGGCCGCTGACAGCCACTTCCCCATGCCCCGGCTAAAGCTCGTCTGGTCGCAGTCTTCCTGTCCCTCCGACGATCGTCCGCGCAGCGTTCTCTTAATCGCGGTCCTCTGCATCTTCCTGGGAGGCGTCGTGGTCGGCGCGGGAGGGCGCGACCTGGCTCAGGCGCCGCGACCCGTGCGCGCGGTCTTCGCGAGCCTGCTCTCCACGGGCGCCGTGCTCTTCGTCGTCGGCGTCGCGCTGCTGCTCATTCGCAAGGGAAAGGCATCGGGACTGGCGCGCCTGGCGCTCGCCAGTCCCCCGGACGCATCCGCTGTTTCCAAGCCGAAACGGCATTTCGGACAGGAGGAACGACGGTGAACGAAGAGAACGTTGTCCTTTTCGATCCCCCGGCTCGCGGAGGGATGGCCCGCCGCGGCGCTCCCGATAAGAATGGACCGGCTTCCGTCGAAGTGATCGTCCTGCGCTGTCCCTCTTGCGGCTCGGACCTGCGCCTGGAAACGCACTGGACCGAGGGCCACGCCGACGTGCTCTGTGGCCGCTGCGAAACCGAGATTCCGCTGCCGTCGTCCCGGGAGAAGATCGGCGGCATCTAAAGCGGGGCGGCGGACCGCCGCTGCCCCCGAGGTGACCCGACTTCTCGGATCAGCGTCTGACGTCCGTCCCGGCCGGCCGGAGGTAGATCCACCGCGACGGCATGTGGATGTAGACGTGGAAGCGCAGCAGGAGCGGAAAGCCCACGCGTCCGTCGTCTCCCCAGTCGGGGAAAAATCCCCGGTCCGAGACCTGAAGGGGAAGATCCGGAAGCTTGATCGCGCCCCACATCAGGCCCTTGGCCGTGACCTTGTCGGCGAGGCCGACGCGCGCGGCGCTCTGGCTCGCCAGCAGGAGAGCGGCCTCGCCCGTGTCGCTGCCGGCCGTCAACCGCAACGCGTGTTTGCCTCGGTCCACGATGGCGACGGGTACATCCCCGTCGTCGTCGATGACGACGCGGAAGTATCCCTCCGGGATCACCCACTTTTCGGGATCGCGCAGGCCGAACTGGCGGGTTTCGGGGTCCAGGTCCACGACGGCCTCCCGGAACAGACAAGCGCCGGCCACCGCATCCGCGCCAGCCGGCACGTCCCCGGATCTCTGCACGAAGAGGGATGGATAGACGACGCCGCCGACTTCGAGCGAGGCTTCCGCCGCGACGTAGCGGCCGTAGACGTCCATGCGGAAGGTCAGAGGAAGACGCCCCGCCAGCTGGGGCGAGAGCAGGACGGGGCCGTCCGCCGCGGCATCGATCGCGAGCCGCACCGGCTCGCCCGCGATTCGCGCCGCGACGATGATGGCGCCGCCGCGCCGTTCGAATGGTACAAGCGAAGGAGTCTCCGGGAACCGGGCGCGGCCGCCGCCGGCCAACGGGTTCGGCAGCCGGCCGGTGGGCAGGCCCACCCAGCCGACCTCTCCTTCCAGGGGTGTCGCGGGGTCCGACAGATCCCGGAACTTCGTCGGTGAGGAAAACTCCAGATGGAAACGCGCCGAGCGGACCGACAGCAGCCGGCCGTCGCGGCGGGAGAAGGACATCGTGAGGGGATTGGCCCCCGGGGGCTGGAAACGGATGGACACGGAGGCGTCGTCGGCCGGGCCCAGGAAGGTGCGAGCGTCCTCCCGATTCTGAAAGAGCCAGGCCCTGCGCCAGAAGTAGGATCGGGTCATGAGCTCCCGGAGCACGGGCTCGGAGACGACCCGAGTGACTCCGTCGAAGTCGGTGTAGAACGCCTTGCCGTACTCGATTCCCCGGGTCGTGGTCCAACCCCCGGAAGACGCGGTCTCCCGATAACGCCAGGGTTCCCAAAGGAGTTCGGAAGACCCGGACGCCTCGATTCCCGCTCGGGAAAGGACCAGGCGAATGCGGATCATCCCGCCCGCCGTCAAGGGCTTGGAGCCGGATTGCCTCTGATACTTTCGGAGGATTCCCGACGTGATCGTCCCGGGCGAATCGTATCCGCAGCCCACACCGATCGCGATCACCGCCGTGATCGCGGCGAACGCGAGCCGGCTCCCGCCTCGGACGCCGAGGGTCCGCCGGGGCCACCGTGGTTCCATTCGCCGTCCGATCTTATCCTCCTCGCGAGGTCCGAAGCGGACCCCGCGTGTGCGCCGCTCCCGCGGAAGAAGAAGCCGGGTTCACATTTTTCTTGCGCGCGCTCGCGCGTGGGGGTCTAGAATACGGCCCCAGTTTGATAAGCCCAGCCGGGCGATTCCAGATAGAAAAGGGGTAGTGCATATGGCAAAGGACTCAAAGGCGCTTTCGAAATCCAATATCGCGGATCATCTCTCGAAGTCGACGGGCCAGACGAAGCGGATCGCGACGCAGTTCCTCGACGACCTCACCGCGCTGGCATACAAGGAAGCGAAGAACAGCTTCACGATCCCGGGCGTCGGCAAGCTCGTGCTCG
>JBDTXY010000329.1:0-3802 GCA_040005945.1 Acidobacteriota bacterium | reverse complement strand
TGGGGCTACGACGTCGCGCCCGACGGCAAGCGCTTCCTCCTTAACACTGCCAGCGAGGCCGAGCAGCCGCGCGCGGCCCTCGTCGTCAACTGGGACGCGGAGCTGCCCAGGTGACCGGCGCGAAGCGCAGGTCAGGCCCTAGAGTCCGACTGTCTTGACCAAGAACAACCGCCATCTCGCTCCGCGTGTTCGGATGGCCCGGCAGTATTGTAGCGGGCTCGCGGCCAGCTAGCCTCCCGCGGGACGCGCGCAGACGGAAGGCTAGAATCCGCTCGACGCTCAGGTTGGCAAGAGTAAGGAGGAGTCTCGATGAGGAAGATCTCGTCAGGATCGGCTCGAATCCATTCCCTCTCCCTGACGGCGTTGATCCTGCTCACGGCGCCGATGGGTCTGGCCGCCGAGAGGGTCAAGAAGCCGGCCCCGGCCAGCTCCGACGAGGCCAAGCCCTTCGATCCTTACGCCGAGTTGCGCTATCGCTTCATCGGACCGCCGGGCAACCGCGTGAGCGCGGTCGTGGGCGTGCCGGGAGATCCCAACGTCTATTACGCGGGCGCGGCCTCGGGCGGCGTCTGGAAGTCGATCGACGGCGGGATTCATTGGAAGCCGGTCTTCGACGATCAGCCGGCGCAGTCGATCGGCGCGATCGCGATCGCCCCGTCGGACCCCAACGTCGTGTGGGTCGGGACGGGAGAGCCCTTCATCCGCAGCAACGTGTCGCTGGGCAACGGCATCTACAAGTCGACCGACGCGGGAAAGACCTGGACGCACATGGGCCTGGAGAAGACCGGGCGCATCGCCCGCGTGATCGTCGATCCGCGCGATCCCGAGGTCGTGCTGGTCGCGGCGATCGGCACCGGCTACGGCCCGCAGCCGGAGCGGGGAGTCTTCCGCACGGACGACGGGGGAAAGACCTGGCAGAAGGTCCTCTTCGTGGACGAGAACACCGGGGCCTCCGACCTTTCCATGGACGCGAGCAATCCCCGGATCCTCTTCGCGGGAATGTGGCCGATCGACATCAAGACCTGGGGCCGCAGGAGCGGAGGGCCCGGGGGTGGCGTCTACGTTTCGCGCGACGGCGGGTTGAGCTGGAAGCGCATCGAGGGCCATGGCCTGCCGCAGCCGCCGATCGGCAAGGTGGCCGTGGCGGTCGCGCCCAACGATCCGCGGCGCGTCTACGCGCTGATCGAGACGGGACAGCGGGGCTCCCTGTGGCGCTCCGACGACGGCGGCGAGAAATGGAAGCGGGTCAACGCCAGCCGGCTCCTGAACGAGCGGCCCCACTACTACACCCGCATGCTGGTGATGCCGGACAACGCCAACGAGGTCTACTTCCCGTCCAACGGAATGGGCGCGACGTACGACGGCGGGGAGACCAGCGAGCCGATTTCCTGGGGAGGCGACAACCACGACATGTGGGCCGACCCCAAGCAGCCCACCCGGATGATGATCGGCAACGACGGCGGAGTCTTCATCTCCACGACGCGGGGCCGCAAGTGGAGCTTCGTGCGCCTTCCGATCGGGCAGATGTACCACGTCGCGACCGACAACCGCATCCCGTACATGGTCTACGGCCAGATGCAGGACGACGGCTCGATGCGCGGCCCCAGCAACACGCGCTCCGGAAAGACCATCCATCCGGGACTGTGGACCTCGACGGCGGGCTGCGAGACCGGATGGAATACGCCCGATCCCGTCAACCCCGACGTCGTGTGGGGCGGCTGCTACGCGGGAGTGCTCGAACGGTTCGACGCCAAGACCGGCATGACGCGCACCGTGAGCGTCTGGCCCGAGCGCACGATGGGAGCGCCCGCCTCCGAGGTCAAGCTCCGGATGAATTGGACCTTCCCGATCGCGATCTCGCCGCATGACCACGAGCGCGTCTACGTGGGGAGCCAGTACGTCCACGCCACGAGCGACGGCGGCCAAACCTGGGAAACGATCAGCCCCGATCTGACGTTGAAAGACCCGAGCATGATGAAGGACTCCGGCGGTCTGACGATCGACAACCTTTCGGTCGAGTATGCCGGCGTGGTCTTCTCGATCGCCGAGTCGCCCCTGGAGAAGGGGCTCATCTGGGCCGGCACCAACGACGGATTGGTCCAGGTGACGCGGGACGGCGGAAAGAACTGGGCCAACGTGACGGCGGGCATGCCCGGGCTTCCGCCCAAGGGCACCGTCGACAGCGTCGATCCCTCGCGGTTCGACGCCGGCACCTGCTACGTCTCGGTCGATCTGCACCAGGTCGACAACCGGGATCCGTTCCTCTACAAGACGACCGACTACGGCAAGACCTGGAAGTCGATCTCCGGCAACATCCCCAAGAGCCCGCTGTCTTACACGCACGTCCTCCGCGAGAACCCCCACCGCAAGGGAATGCTCTTCGCGGGCACCGAGAACGCGCTCTATGTCTCTTTCGACGACGGCGGGCACTGGGAGCCCCTGCAGTCCAAGCTGCCCCACGCGCCCGTCTACTGGCTGACCGTTCAGGAGCACTTCCACGATCTCGTCGTGGGAACCTATGGGCGAGGCTTCTACATCCTCGACGACTTGACGCCCCTGGAGCAGTTGACCGACGCCGCGCGGGCCGCGTCGGCGCAGCTCTTCACTCCGCGCGCGGCGTACCGGTTCCGCGCGGTGGCGGGGCCGAACCTCGCGCCACAGGGCGTCGCGAAAGGGAAAAACCCCGCGTATGGCGCGTCGATCAACTACTGGTTGAAGGAGCCGGCCCCGGCCCCAACCGAAGAGGTCGAAGCGGAGAAGGATCGCAACGCCGCGGATGCGGAGACGACCGGCGCGCGCAAGCCCGAAAAGAAGCCTCCCGTCGAAATCACGATCCTCGATGCCGCGGGTAAGAAGATCCGGCAGATCGACGGCACCAACAAGAAGGGCGTGAACCGCGTCGCCTGGGATCTGCGTTTCGAGCCCACCGAGCCGGTGCGGCTCCGCGCGACCCCGGAGGGCAACCCACGTGTGGCCGAGGAAAAGCGCTTCCGCGGCAAGGGCCACCGCCCCGTCCTCTACTACGGGATCGACGAGCTCAGAAACGGCCCGCTGGTCGAGCCCGGGACCTACACGGTCCGGCTGGCGGTCAACGGCGTCGAGGTCGGCACGCAGCCGCTGCTCGTCATCAAAGACCCCAACTCGACGGGAACGGAGCAGGACGTCGCGGCCGCGGCGAAGCTCTCGGTCGCGCTGTACGGCGACATCAACCGGGCGGCGCGCATGCTCAACCAGCTCGAGTGGTCTCGAAAGCAGTTGGAGGAATTTCGAAAGATGCTTTCCGCCGCAAAAGAAGACCCCGCGGCTTCGGCGGCGGCGGAGGCGATGGAGGGAAAGCTGCGCGGCGTGGAGGATCTTCTCCTGCAGCACACCATCACCGAGGAAGACGTGAAATCCTTCCGAGGAGCGCTGGGCCTCTATCTCAAGCTCCTCTGGCTCCAGGCCGAGTGCGATAGCGGCGGCGCCGACGTCTCCGGCAGCGCGGATCTCGCGCCGACGCGCGCCGAGCTGCAGGTCCACGAGCTGCTCTCCGGCCAGCTTTCCGAGGCGAACCAAAAGTTCGAGCAGCTCTACCGCCAGGACGTCGCGACCTTCAACGAGTCGATGCGGACGAAGGGATACGTCCAGCTCATGACCGTCCAGGAGCCCGAGGAGCCGCGCCGGGAAGAGAAAAAGGAAGAGGAAGAGGACGAGGACAGCGATTGGACCGACTGAAGAACTGAAGAGAAGTAGCTCATGCGGACTCGATACCCGTTCGCCGCCGCCACCCTGGCGTTGGCGAGCCTTGCGGCGCGGGCCGCGG
>JBDTXY010000328.1:0-3804 GCA_040005945.1 Acidobacteriota bacterium | reverse complement strand
TGTGCCGGACCAGCTGCGTGCAGGTACGGGCCTTCCGGTCGTCGTGGCCGGGGCCGTGACGTAGGCCAGGCAGCATGGGAGGGGGCGATGGAGTCGACGAAGATCGTGGTCGACGATCTCATGCAGCGCGACTACGCATATCTCCTGACGGAGCGCGAGGGCGAGAATTTCGACCCGGACTTCAAACCCGAACTCACCCCTGCCGAGCTGCTGGCATTGGGGGTCTTCGGCGGGAAGTACATGACCGACTGCCAGCAGGAGTTTCCGACTAGCTGGTTTGACACCGCCAGGCTCTGTGCGGAGTTCCATGACCCGGCGCTGAACTACTTCGGTCTCAACGCGTCCACACCGCTGTCGTACTGGCGCCGGAAGGGATGGATCCGTCCCGAAGATCCGCGCGGGTGGTTCCAGTGGTACTGCCGTTATCACAGGGGACGGCGAGGCCCAGACGATCCGCGTCAGATTCGGCGTTGGAGAGCGATGGCGAGGCACGTCGCCCAGCTGCGGAAAGGCTGTGCCCCGGGCGACCTTGAATGTCGGCGCAGGCAACGGCAGGCCCTGTTGCACTGGGCCTACGACAGTCGGAAAATCTAGTCTGCGGTCCCGCGCACCTTCCCCCGACGGACCAGACGCTCGTCCGATCAATCACCGACCGCTTGGGCGCGCCTCGCGAGAGCTCGAACCATGCCCTTGAAGATCAACGCGTGGACCAGATAGACGACATACCAATACGCGAGGCCTGGGACACCCTTCGGCTCGAAGAACGCGGTCTGGACGAGCCTGCTGCCCACCCCTCGCCGGTGACTTCGTACTTAAGCCGGGCGCGGCCCGGAATGTTCCGCAGGAACAGGGTCGCCACGAGCACCGACTCGGTTGCCGCGACCCTGCAAGGTCTTTGGGGTCGGGAGGGTCATCCGCGGCCGGGCGTCCAACGTACAACCAATGTCAGTCCGACTCGAGCAACTCGAGGCGGATCCCCCAGCGAGATCGAGCGCACCTGCCACCTGGCACTTGGTTCGCCGCTTGACTCGCACCAGCTCACAAGGAGCACAGATGTTCCGTTCCTCGTTCGCCCGACGACCGCGCCTTGCGGCCATCGGAGCCACACTAACGAGCCTGCTCGTGGCCGGCCTCGTCATCACCGCCGCCGCCTTGGCGAGCGGCAGCACCGTTCGTCCGGTCTCGGCCGCGACGACGCCCGCCTGGGTCGACGGTCGCACCGTCACCGTCCAGTACCCGCAGAACTTCTTCTGCGACACGTCCGTCGCCTCGTCCGCGCCTAGCGGCTGTGAGGTCGGCGCCGACTCGAACCGGGGTCCCGTGCCGAACGCAGATCGGTCGGTCCTGTACGTCCTCGTGCCGTTGTTCGCCGGAGCCGATCCGGCGCCGATGTGCGCCCAGGCGTCCTGCCCGAACCACCCTTTGACCGTCGACCTCTCCCGGATCGCCGGCGCCCTTGGCGTCACCCCCGGCGCAGTTGCCGATGTCCCGCTTCCGGCTCATAGCCACATCCTCGATGGGCCTGCAGGTGGTTGGTGGGACGTCAAGATTGTGGCCGTCACGAACCAGAGCGCGTGGGCCGCACTTGCGGCCGGCAAGTCCGAGGCAACGATGCTTGCCCTCATCAACACCCCGGACAGCGGCGTTCTGGGGCCGATCCCGACGAACCTGTACCTGTTCTTCAACGTCGTCGGCCGCTAGTCGGCCCTCGGCGATCCCACGCGGGGCGGGCCATCGGGTCCGTCCCGCGCTCCTTCAATACGTCAGGAGGCACTGTGCACGCAATCGCCCCGGCTCGGATGACTCGCCCAAGCCAGTCTCTGCTCCGCATCCGGTCGGCGCGGATGGCGAGTGCCGTGAGTGCCGCCGGAATCGGTCTCGCCCTCGTTGGGCTCTCCCTCGTGATCCCCTGGATCACCGTCTTCCGGGGCCTGCAGCCGATCACGGGCTTTCAGCTCGAGGGAGGCGAGCTCGCCGGGGTTGCGCTTGGCGTGGTCGGGCTGCTCGCCGTGGGCGCGACGATCGGTGGCGGGCGCGTCTTTCGGAGTCTCGCTGCGCTCGGGGCGCTGGCGATTCTCCTCGACGCCGCGCTCGTCCACGGTCAGATTGCGGCGTACGTCGCCGATCCGGGTCCGGCGGGCCTTCTTACCCAGCCGACCCTCGGGGTCGGCGCGGCGGAAATGGCCATCGCCGGAGGCCTCCTCCTCGTTGCCAGCCTTCTAATCCCCCTCCGGAATGACCGGTTGCAACCCCGTGTTGCGCTGCGCCTCCTGATGGCCGCGGGTCTTCTCGTCGCCGGTTGGATTCACCTGCTACTCGTGCCCGAACACCTCGCCGACTCGATGATCCTTGGTCTTGGTTTCCTGGCGTCAGGGATCGCGCAGCTCGCGCTCGCCGGTCTCGTGACTTGGCGATCCCGAGGCTGGAACCTCACGGCCGTCGTGGCACTCAATGCCGCTCTCATCGTCATCTACGCGTACGCCGTCCTCGTCGGCCTGCCATTCGGAGGTGGCGAGCATGGAGAAGCGGCCATCGGTCTCGTCGTCGGGGCCGGCGAGCCGATAGACGCCTTCGGCGCACTGTCGAAGTTCGGCGAGCTCGCATCCCTGCTGATCGCCTTTGCCCTGCTTGGCACTACCGAGCGGAATGACGCGGCGGATCAGGCGGTGGCCACGGAAAGCATCTCTAGATAAGCGCCTTGAGCGATCCGTAACGCACCGGGCCCGCGCATCGCGAAGACGCACCGATGGAACCGCTCGACGTTAGCGGCGCATCAGGCCGCGACACGAAGACTGCGCGCGCCGAACGCCCGGTTGCCTAGGGAAAGCTCGGGCCGGCTAGCAAGAACGACGGCTGCGCCGGGATCAGTCGCAGACCAGAGCATTGCTACCCGCCGATTGCTCCCGCCGCCCGGGACGCGGCGATCGTGCTCGCATCGCGGTAGCGCTGATGGGCAGCAGCCTCTTCGTCTTCCGCCTCGCCGACATCGTTCGCAGACTCCGCAGCATCCGCTCGCGCGGCCTGGATAAGCACCGTGGCCGCTGCGGCGGTCTTGAGGGCGGACGCTTCCCCGAGCGCCGCCGCCTCTACGGCCCGTTTCGCTGCAGCCGCCGTTGCCGCTGCAGCGGATGCCGTTGCCATTGCAGCCTCGGCTGCGTCGCCGGCTGCGGTTTCGGCTGCCGCGGCCGCAACGTGACCCCGACGCGCGACAGCGACTGTCCGGTCGGCCTCTCGCCATTCCGACAGCGCCTTGCCGGTGGCCAGAATGTCCTGGTGCTGTTGATCCGTGGCCACAGAGTGACCTCCTCGTCGCTGGGCGCCAAGTGTAGTCCTCGCCCTCTTGTTGACCAGCCCCCTAAGGAGCCCCTTTGGAGCCCCCTGTGGCCGGCCCTTCCGCGCCAACTGCGGTATTGACGATGTCAGCCATGCTGGCTTCTCCAATGCGTAAGGATCCTGACGGCGCGTTTGTCCGTCTGCCCCGCGTTCGGATCTCGTCGCCCGTTGGATTGGTTCTGTGACCCGCCCGACGGACTCGTGGGCCAAATCGCGGCGACAGGGCAGGTACGAATCCGAACCTCGTTTCGGCGCGACATCAGGCCGCCGGGTCCGGTTCGCCGGTCATGGCCAGCACCAGGTCCCACAACTTTCGCCGGTCGCCCAGCGACAGGCGCGTCGAGGGCAGCCGGTCGAACGGCCGAGGCCGCCGATCGAGGAAAACTCTCCCGGTCATCTTCCGCCCTTCGTCCGCGGCAACCAGCCAGACCGTCGTGTCCGCACCCTCGGCTGGGGTCCGCAGCAGGCCGC
>JBDTXY010000327.1:0-3815 GCA_040005945.1 Acidobacteriota bacterium | reverse complement strand
ATCCTCTCCGGCCGGAATGTCTGACTCCCGACTTTCGCCTCGCCGCGGCGCCCCCCGAGATTCCTCGCCCGTTCCCGGATGCCCTGCGCAACCTCCAGTATCGCGACATCCGATTCACGAAGATCCCGAGGGCGTTGCGATTCAACGACCGCGTTTCGATGCGCTCGTCGACCGAGTTGCGGGAGCCGTTCCTGGATCACCGGCTCTTGGAGCTGGCGCTGCGCCAACCGGCGGAACGAAAGATTCGGAACGGGCAGGGCAAGTGGCTGTTGCGAAAGATCGCCCAAGACCTGCTGCCGTCGGGCCTGAGCGAGGCCCCCAAGAGAGCGTTGCAGACCCCCCAAAGGGAGTGGCTACGAGGTCCCCTGCGCGGTTGGGCGGAGGATCAAATCGCACGGGCTCTGAGCGAGTTCGGAGGCGCCTGGCTCGACTCGCGTGCTCTGCGCACCGCCTGGCGCCGCTACATCGACGAGGGGGACGACAACAGCTTCTACGTCTGGCAGTGGGTCAACCTGGGCTTGAGCCCGCGGCCGCTGGCCGCCGAGGTGGCATGATCTACACAAAGTGTTTGACCCAGGGACATTCGCGATGAATGCGAATCCGGCTTTTTCGTGGACGGACAAGACAGTCCTCGTGACTGGTGCGACCGGCTCGTTCGGGCGTCGTTTCCTGCACACCATGCACACCCGTTGGTCCCCGCGGCGTCTGATCGTTTTCAGCCGTGACGAACAGAAGCAACACGAGCTGCAGCTCTACTATCGCGGGATCGATTCCATTCGGTATGTGATCGGTGACGTTCGAAATCTCGACCGGCTGAGAAATGCCTTCTCCGGGGTGGACGTGGTCGTTCACGCCGCCGCGATGAAACAGATCCCAACCTGCGAGACCAACGCGTGGGAGGCGATGCTCACCAACGTGATCGGGGCTCGCAACGTCATTCTGGCGGCCGTCGATGCGCGCGTCGAATGGGTGATGAACCTGTCGACGGACAAGGCCGTCCATCCCATCAGCGTCTACGGAGCGACGAAACTGCTCGGCGAGAAGCTGTTCGTGGAAGCGGCGGCACTTCGAGACGGGCGCGCTCCCCGTTTCAGCACCGTCCGATACGGGAACGTTTTGGGAACCCGAGGCAGCGTCGTACCCATGTTCGTGCGGCAGCGGGACGAAGGCGTCGTCACCGTGACCGATTCCCGAATGACCAGGTTCTGGATCACACGAGACGAGGGCGTGGAGTTTGTGATTCGCTGCGTCGAGCGGATGGAGGGCGGGGAAGTGTTCGTTCCCAAGGCACCCAGCGCGGGCGTGATGGACCTGGTCGCCACGATCGCGCCGGACTGCCGGATTGACTACATCGGAATTCGCGAGGGCGAAAAGCTGCACGAAGTCCTCATCGCGGAAGACGAGGCGCGCCGCACTCGTGAGCTCGACGACATGTTCGTGATCTGGCCGTCGAGCGCGACCACTGGAAACGGCCGCGCCGGCCGCGCCTTGCCGGACACCTTCCAATATACGAGCGACGGCACCGCTCGGCGCCTGACTCGCCAGGAGCTCAAGGACCGCCTCGTGGAGTCGGGCGATCTCCCCCGAATCTGATTCGGAAGATGCAAAAGACCAAGATTCCCTACGGCAGGCAATCCATCGGCGACGAAGATGTCGCCGCCGTGGTCGAGGCTCTGCGATCCGACTGGCTCACGACGGGTCCACGAGTGGAGGAATTCGAAGAGGCCTTCGCCGACTTCGTCGGGGCGCGGCACGCGGTCGCTGTGAACAGCGGCACGGCGGCTTTGCACGCGGCGATGTTCGCCGCGGGCGTGGGACCCGGCGACGAAGCGATCGTCCCGGCGATGACTTTCGTGGCGAGCGCCAACTGCGTCGTATTTCAAGGGGCGACGCCGGTCTTTGCGGACGTCGATCGCGATACGTTGCTGCTGGACGTGAGCTCCGCCGCGTCCCGAATCACCTCACGGACGAAGGCCATCGTGGCCGTCGACTATGCGGGACAGCCATGCGATTACGATTCTCTCCGCGCGCTGGCCGATGCCCGCGGCTTGAAGCTGATCGCCGACGGATGCCACGCCCTGGGGGGCCGCTACCACGACCGCCCGGTGGGATCCCTGGCCGATCTGACGGCGTTCAGCTTCCATCCGGTCAAGCACATCACCACGGGCGAAGGCGGCATGGTCACGACCGATAGCCCCGAGCTTGCCCTCCGGATGCGCGGGTTTCGCAACCACGGCCTCAACAACGACTCCCGCCAGCGAGAGAAGGAAGGCTCGTGGTACTACGAGATGGTCGAGCTCGGGTTCAACTATCGGCTCACCGACTTTCAGTGCGCTCTGGGGATGTCTCAGCTGCGGCAGCTCCCGGGTTGGATCCGACGGCGTCAGGAAATCGCGCGATGCTACGACGCGGCCCTTGCGGCGGAGGCCGGGATCCGGCCCCTTCAGACCGCGTCCGGGGTCACTCACGCCTATCACCTGTATGTGGTCCGATTGGACGGGGATCGCAGCGGCATGTTTCGCGCCCTGCGCGCCGACGGAATCGGCGTGAACGTTCACTACATCCCCGTGCACCTTCACCCCTTCTACCGGACGCGCTTCGGAACCGGCCCGGGTCTCTGTCCGGTCGCCGAGAGGGCCTACGAGGAGATCCTGTCGCTCCCGATGTTTCCCCAGATGACCGACGGAGACCTCGAGAGGGTGATCACCGCGCTGTTCGCGGTTCGCGGCCACACACAGGTGGCGACGTGAAGCAGTTCAAGGAGGTCGAGCAGGCTCGGATCCGAGCGCATCGGGACCCGCTGAGTGATTCCGTGCACCGCTCCTCCCTGCTCGTTCCGGAGCTGCCGGAATCCAGCGTGGACATCAGCTTCGTCAACCATTTTCTCCTCAAGCGCCGTTACGGAAACGTGGGCTGCCGGATCACCGCGATCGACCCCGAAGGCCAGAAGATCGATTCGCGTCTCCATCCGATAACGGAACCTCGGGTGTACCGGTTTCCCCTGTCGGGAAGCCTGGCGGAGCCGGTGTCCACGTACATGGTCGAGTTCTTCGCCGCCGAAAACCTCGCGGTTCCCTTCCCGGCCGTGATGATCAATCATCACGGCCCCGGATTCCTCAATGGGGTGCACGCTTACAACCGCGTTCTGAACGACGTCTTCGAGGATGACGTGATCAATGGGCAGCGCGTCGCGGAGGCATCCGTGGACGTGTCCACGGAAGACGGCCGCGACACGTTCGTCGTCTTCACGGCGGGACCGACCGCGTGCCGGGGAGAGCTCGAGATCGAGCTGGAATCGCCGGAATCGCGGCGTCGGTCCTCGGTTCCGCTGGACGTTCCGCGATTCTGCCAGCGGTTGCTCTCGCTGCGCGAGGTCTTCCCGGGCCCGGGGGAGGCGCCGCGCGGGATCTTGAAGATTCGTCAACCGCCGCAGTTCCTGTTTTATGGCCGAATGCTGACCGGGATCCGGACAGCCGGCGGACAGTTCAGCGCGAACCACAGCTACTACGACTTGTCTTCGGCGCCGGAGTACTGGGAGGATCGGCGCGGCTCGTTCCGCGCCTACCCATGTTTTCAGTCCTTCCGAAGCGCCATTCGCGTGTATCCCATTCAATCTCCGGGCCGCCTTTCCATCTCCGTCGGTCTTCACTCCGAAGCCGGTACCGAGGTCGCGCGCATGCCGGTGGGGGACCTCACGAGCCCCGGTGGACAATTCCTGGACGTCTCGGTTGACCAGCTCGCGGAGTCCGCGGGCATCGAACCGGGGACCGTCCGGTCGTTCGTGGTGTATGCCGACACAGACTCCGCCGGCGTTC